>JBAWDI010000723.1:0-9027 GCA_049590695.1 Bryobacteraceae bacterium | reverse complement strand
GTTTGAGAAAATGCCCATTTTACAGGCATTTGAAGGCACAGACTATGAACTTTTCCCAGAGGTGTCCTCCAACCAATTGACCCTGTTCGATTTATGATGGGACAGCAGTGCGTCTGACCCCTTTTCTTAGAGCCGGCCGCGTAACTGCTCCAAGCGGGCGAGGTCTTCGCGGATTCGCGGCGCGGCCTGGCCGGCGGAGGCGATCAGCTTCTCGATGGTGGCAACCAAGCCTTCCAGCCGGCGAGTCGATTTCTTCTCCAGGTCGGACAGCGCCACGCCGACGATCTCCTGCCATTGCGAGACCAGCCGGGAAAGGTTCATGAAGACCGCGTCGGCCACCTTGCCTTCGAAATGCCGTTTCACCACGCCTCCGAGCAGCGCCATGGGGAACAGGAACGACAGCAGCTCCCAGTTGCGGTCGAAGATCTTGCCGACACGCACATCGGGCGAACGCGGATCTTCCGTGTGCAGCTCGATCTCGGTGGTCCGTAACGGGACCCCCAGCGCCGCCAGGGTGCGCTCCGACAGGCGGTTGCGAAAATCCTGGAGCGATTGCGAGAGGCGGCGGCCGGCGCGCCGGACCGGTTCCACGAACTCGCCGCGATGCCTGTTCGAGAGTTCGGCCATCTCCTGGGTCAGGCCGGCGCGCAGCCAATCGTCGAAGCGCCCGGCCGCCATGCCGAGGTTGTGCGCCCACGATGGAAACTCCTCGTCCAAGCGAGCGAGAAGCCGCTCGCGCACCGGCACCTCATCCTGGCGCAGCAATTCCTCGAATGTCGTGCGAATGCTCCCGGTAGCGTGCCGCACGATGAGCCGCAAGGCCAGCCGCGCGTCGTCGAGAACCTCCTTCCGCCCGAGAATCTTCCGGCGCAGTTCCTCGCGCTCGGAATCCGCCGTCTCGGCGGCCTTCAGGGCCACGGTCAGATAGCCGGCGCACTCTCCCAGCAGGGAGTCTATCTTGTGGCGCAGAATGGCCGCATGTTGCTCGCCGGCTTCGGAGTGCGCTTGAGACAGGAGGCACTCGTCGAGTTCCGCGCGGAGGCGTTCGAAGCCGGGCCGGACCGAGTAAGGATATACGGGGACCGCGTCGTTCCAATAGCGCGCGAGCTGCTTTTTCACGAATTCTCGAACCTGCGCCCGCTCGCCCTCGTCCAAAACATCGACCTTGGTGAGCAGCAGCGAGATGTTGGGAGTATAGCGGCTCAGGTTGCGGATCAACTCGATGTCGTGCCGCGAGAGCGGCGGGTCTACTCCCACCGCCACCAGCGCCAGGCCCACGTTCGGCAGCCAATCCAATGAAGCGTCCGTGTTGTGCTCGAAGACGCTCTCCAGGCCCGGCGTGTCCACGAATCGAATCCCCCGGTAGCGCTCCATGGATGGCAGTTCCACCCGCACCGCGGCCACTTGCTTTTGGTTCTCCGGGTTCTCGGATTCCGAGATGAACTCACCAATGCGGCGGAGTTCCGTCGTTTCCGTCCGGCCATCGAGAAAGCAGATCTGGGCGCGCTCTTCCGGCCCGTATTGGATCTCAGTCACGGCGGAAGTGACCGGAATCACCCCGACCGGCAGCAGCGGCCTCCCCAACAGTTGATTGAGGAAGCTGCTCTTGCCAGCCTTGAACCGCCCCAGGATCGCGATGTTCAGCGTCTTCTCCCGGTCGAAGGCGCGGCAACTTTCCAGGAAGTCCTCGAGCGAGGTGATCTCATAGCGGCGGCAGATGTCGCCGGCGGCGTCCAACGCGTCTTGCACTATTCCGGTCTCGTCCATCATGCTAACGCCGATAACACGTCAATCCGAAGCGGAAGGAACTTGATATATCGTCCGCGCTGGTATTCGGGGCGGGCGGCCATGCGGCACATGGCGACGATCTGCCCCGGGTTGCCCTGGGCCGCCGCCAACACCTTCCTCCGAAATTCACCCAAATCCAACGACTCCAGCCGGAATACGCGGCAAGCCTCTTCGAACAACAGGAGCGCCTCCGGCCGATTCAACGGCTGCAGCGCGATCTCTTGGCCTGGATCCCAGAGAAGCTTGCGCAGGCACCCGAGGCCATCCCTCGACCGCGCCGTCACCACCAGGCAGCCATCCCCGGCGTAGTACATCTTTTGCAGAAAGCGATACATCCGCGGATCCGCACCGGACACGTCTTCCAGAACCACACACCGCGGCGACTGGCGAAGCGCGTCCAGCACCAGCGGCTTCAGGGCCATGCTGGTGGCGCGCCGCACATCCGGAAAACGGGCGCAGCGGCAGTGGAGTGTCTCCGCCAAATCCACCAGCAGGCCGTGCAAAACAAACGGCCCCTCCAAACGCACGAACGGCTGCCCCGAGGCGGGGAGCGACTCCTGGAGCAGTCGCGTTTTCCCGATCCCCGCGGGGCCGACAATCGACCGGGACTGGCGCGCTCTCACCGCGGACGAAAGCGCTCGAACCTCTTCCCGGCGGCCCACCAAAGGGACCAGCGAATTCCCGGCGGATGTCCGTCTAAGCGCCCGTCCCGTCATGGGTAGTGGCCTTCTTCTCCACGCGAATCATTCGAACTTCCGATGCCGCCATCAGGCCGGTATCCATCATCTCCTCGACCGCCGGAACCAGGCGGGCAAGATTCTCCCCGGCGTCCACGATGGTTACGATGACCGGGCGGTCCCTCCGGGCGAAATGCGCCCGATGCATGGCCGCGGTTTCGCCGTAGCCCTCCAGCCCAACCAGGACCGTGGCGCCGGCCGGCGCGCCGATCGCGAGCTGGGCGAGGGTGCCCAGGACAATCTCGGAAAGCGCCGTGGAGATTCTCAGCCAATTGGCGGCGAGAACCGCAACCAGCGCCAGGAACAGCCACAGAGCCGCTGTAAACCACACCTGCTGCATCGAACGATCTCCTATTCGGCCGTTCTGTGGTTTGCCGGGAGGGGATCGGAACCAACACTCCCACAGCGAAACCACTGTAGGAGTCATTGGCCGTTCAGGACAGCGTTAAGCGAACTCCACCGCTACCATTAGCGTACAACGGAGCGGCCTTCTTCCGCAAATCGCTGCGCTTCGGCCTGCCTTTCCGGAGGAAGCGGGATGGACCAAAAGGCCTCGGATGAGAACTTGACTGACAAGGCGCAGGTTTCGGCCGTTCGCCGGCAAGTCAACTGAACCAGCGATCTAACTGGTGCGAACCGAGTCACTGTGCCATAGGCTGCGTAGCGTTGCTTGACACGGTCGGTGATCCACAGCACGCGGCGATTGGTCAAAGCCACAAGATCGCCAGGCGCCCACGATTCCCATCGGAATATCCAGTGCTTTCGGATCTTCTTGGTAGCCGGACTGAAGAAGCGAAACAGCACGTGCTCGCCGGCGTCCAGTTCGAAGTATTCGGCATTGCGGAACTTCAAATCGAGCGATTCGCCGAACCCAAATGGGCCGCATGGGCTCAGGTCAAGTGTAGCCGGAAGATACTCCTCGCGTAGGATGCGGAGAAACTCCTCGACCGGGCGCCCGCTGCGAGTGTTGTAGGGGAGCTTGTGTTCAACACCCTTTTCGACAAACCGGAGCCATCCGATCAGTAAGGTGTGTCCCGTCTCGACAAACAGAAGCTCTTGGAGCGGTATGCGGATGACCGGCTCACTGGTTTTCGGGTGAGGAAGGATGACGATCGCCCCTCCGGAGAGTAATAGAATGCGGGTGGGGTAAGAGGATCTGCCGAACCAGTCGGGTTCGTCGCGCGGGAGAAACAGGCCCAATCGGGAGCCGCCATCGCCTGCCGGAATCGGGAAGTCCGCCGGCACGTCGTCCGGCGATCGAATCAGATAGGCGAATAGGTATTGGCGAGAATCGACTTCGGGCATATGCACCGTCACCGCTGCGTAATCATATCCAGATCGCGCTGAATCGTTTCTTTCTCCAGCGGGGTTGCTCCTACCTGCGCCGTGATGCGATCCAAGTGAGCGCGGTAGCCATCCGCGTGCGCATCGAAGCGCCGCTGTAGTTCGGCCAGTATCCGGCGGGTCCAAGCTTCGAGCATCCTTCCGTAAGAGGAAAAGGCCTCCGTGACGGTGTGCCCGATCTGCGCGCGCAACCGGCTCTCGATGCGGTGTTTCGCCTGCCCTCGCCACACATTCACCCAGATGTTCGGCCGAAGGTTCAGACGCAGCGTCCCGAGATCCATCCGCGGCATTTCCTTCAAAACCGAAGTCAGTTCGCCCTCAGTTGGAACATCCTGTAAATCGAGGGCCTTGGCCGTTGTCTCCAAAGCCTGCGCGAGATCCTGGGCGAGCGCATCCAGCGTGTCGAAGGCCAAACGGGCTTTCTCCGCGGCCAGTTGCGTAAGGGTGTCCGCGACCATCGGCCCGATATCGGCGCCTGCATGGCTGTCTTGCCGCCACCGCTCCAGAATTCGAGACGCGGCAGCCGGCAAGCCCGCATCGCCGAAGTTCCGAATTCCGTCGGTAATGTTCCAGCACATCTCTCGCGCCGCTTCGAATCGGCCAGCCGCATTGCGCAACTGCGCGTCCACCTCGCGCAGGCTGGGATTCTCTCCGCCGGGCGCCATGTCCGAACGCTCCAGACGCACTTTCAGCGCGGTCTCCACCGATTCCCGCAACGTCCCGATCTTTCGCCTCACCGACTCTTGCGCCAGCTCTCGATGACGGCCATACAACGGCAAAATCGCCTCTTCCAGCCAACGCTCCAAGAGCGACGAATGCTCTGGCTTCACGCTGACTGGATGAACCGCCAGATTCAGCCCAAGTTGTGACTGGATGTGGCCGGTAATGTATTGGGAGGCCCGCACCCGATCTTCCGGAGCTAAGAGGTCGGCCTTGCTCAGCAGGACGGAAGCCGGCACGCCGGCCTCGTAAAGAGCTTGAATAGTGCCCAGGTCGTCCGCGGTGAGCGTCGAACCTGCATCGATCAAGACCACGCCCAGATCGCAACGCGGCAGGTAAGCCAGCGTTTCCGCCGCACCCGCGGTTGCGAGGGAACCTAAGCCGGGCGTATCCACCAGGACCACGCCGTCGCGCAGCCGCGCCGAGGGCAGCTCCACGGTGATCCGGGTGACATGTTTGGAATTTGCCGGATTGAGCTCTTCGGTGACGAACTCCGGCAGCCGGCCTATGTCAACCTGCTCGGAACTCTTGTGAGCGAACCAGACCGAGAGCTTTGGCTCCGGTCCGTAGGCCAACCGGGTTGGCACCGCGGTGATGGGATTGACTCCTACCGGAAGGACATCCGATTGCACGATGTAATTCAGCAGGGACGATTTCCCGGAACTGACTCTGCCGAACAGCGCAATTTCAAAAGCTCGACTTTCCAGGCGGTCCAGAATCATCGAGAGGGCCGAACGGAATTCGACAAGACCATGCTGGTCGACGACCCGTTCCAACCGCTGGAGCAGGCCAATCTCGTCGCCAGTATGTTCCAACCTTTCGAGGCGGGCCTGCAGGTCCTGTCCTAACCCTTGTGCGAGATACTGGTTCAGCTTTTCGGCGGCGGCTGTCATCTCACCCACTACGCCATTCAATTCCTGGACCTTGGATTCGGGAACCTCGCCGTAACCGCGCATCCGGCCCGGCGTCAATTCCTCAAACGCAATGTGCACAAACGCAAGAGTCATGCGGATGGAATGAACGGAGCCGAACTGCGGAGCCGGCGGCTTGATTCCCTGACTGGCGAGCACGCGTACCATTTGTGCGAGAAGCCGGGCCACGTAATCCTGTACGACCTTGGCTTGCGCCGGAGCGATGTCGCTCTTGAATCTTGGGAACGGGGACTTCGAGCTCGCGGCCGACAGCACGGCCTCGATCTCCGCCAACAGCTTGTCGGCGTACTGACAGCTCGTTAAGAGGTGCCGCTTCTGGGAAGAATTGAGGCCGTCCTCCGGGTCCGTCGCTCGCATTGAAGCTCTCGCAACCTCCTGGGGTTCAAGATGGCGGGGAGAACCGGCGAGAGATGTTGGCCTCTGCTCCGCCGGAGGAACCCCTGGTAGGAGTCATCTTCCCCTGGTGGGGCGGTTTAAAAGGCGAACTCCAACACCCGCTCTTATTATCGACCCGGTGGGAAGCCCGGTCAACCGTGTGTTTTGTGCGGCTCGGGCATCGCCCGCGCTGTTTGGTATGATGATGGTCCGTCGGCCGCGAAGGATTCGACCGCCGGCGACTCTCCAATGAAGATAGTCATCATCTCTGACGTCCACGCCAACTCCGAAGCGCTCGGCGTGTTGCCCCGGGAGTACGACGAACTGTGGATTCTGGGGGACCTGGTCAACTACGGGCCGAACCCGCTGGAGGCCGTCGAATTCGCGCGCGCGAAGGCCTCACTGATCGTGCGCGGCAACCATGACCACTCGGCCGGCTATGGCGAGGACCCCCGGTGTTCCGCCCGGTTCCGGTCCATGGCCGAGGCGACGGGACGCTTCACGAGTTCCGTGCTTTCCAGCGCGCAGAAGCAGTTCCTGCGAGAATTGCCGCTACGGGCCGAACGGGAGGTGGATGGCGTGAGGTTCCTCGCCTGCCACGCCACCCCGTTGGACCCTCTCTACGAATACTGCCCGCCGGATTCCGGCCGCTGGCCCGCGGAAGCCCGCGGCGTCCGGGCCGATATCGTGCTTACCGGCCACACGCATTTGCCGTTTCAACGAAGGGTAGGCACGCAACTGATCGTCAACCCAGGAAGCCTGGGACAGCCCAAGCACGGGCGGCCGGAAGCGTGCTACGCGGTCTGGGATGGCGGGTCGATGCGGCTTCATTCCTCGGTTTATCCAGTTGAGGAGACGGTCCGCAAGATTCTGGCCCTTCCGCTGCCGGCGAAGATACAGGAGCAGTTGTCAATCGTTTTGAGAGAGGGCCGCCTCCCTGCCGGCTCGTAGCGCCGGATGGCGCACCTGGCGCTCGGCGTTGGCGGGGAGATCCAGGGCCGCGTCGGCGGTCTTCGGCATCAGGCCTTACGGCGCTTTCAATGGCGGCACGCTGGCCGTCGCAAGCACGCGGCCGGTGCGGTCGCGCACCACCACGCGCGACGCTGGTGCGGGCGACCGGATCCTGCGTCATCTCCCACTTGCCGGGGTCGATTTCCCAACCCGTTAAGAGCGCTTTGACGGGCGTTTGATCCAGGTTGCAGGCGATCAGTTCGATATGATCGGGCGTCCCTTCGGAAACCGCGACGGCGACGCTCTATCACCGCACTGGAGATATGGCCCCTTGGGACCGCCGGGGAGCACCTTGACCTCGTCGTCCCAGATATTCGGCGCGGGGTTGGCGCCGGCGTAGTCGGCCTGAAGCCCGTGGTCGCCCGAAAGATAGAACAGCAAGCAAGGAGCAAGGTGACGCTTCTTGTCATGAAATGGGCCTTCCCGGGCTAATGGTATATCGGTGCGCGCGGGCACGGGGACTGCCGCACGGGTGTGCGCGACTTGAAAGTGGTCTGGGCAAGCATGCCCCACCGAGATTACTTCGCGGAACCCAGCTCTTTCAGTTTCTGGTCGAACATGGGGTACGGCTGGGCGCCCACCACCAGCTCGCCATCCACTCCGCCGGGCGTGCTCTTGCCAATCACGAACGTGGGCGTCCCGTTGGCGCCGATCTTCATGGCTTCCATGACGTCGGTCTGCACGGCGTTCTTGTACTTTTCGCTTTCCACGCAGGCGCGGAATGCCTTCACATCCATCTTCAAGTCCGTCGCGTCCGCCACCAGGCTGTCCATATCGAGCTTGTTGGGATTCGCGCCCATCACGTCGCGCAGCTTCCAGAACTGGCCTTGTTCGTTGGCGCACCGGGCGGCCTCGGCGGCGCGCATGGCGTTGGGGTGGAAATCGAGCGGCAGGTCCCGGCTGTAGAACCGCACCTTGCCGGTGTCGATGTAATTCTTCTTCAGCTCGGGGAAGGCGATGGTGTGGAACCGCTGGCAGAAGGGGCACTGGTAATCCGTGAACTCGACGATGGTCAGCGGCGCTTCCTTCGAGCCGAGCATGGCGAAGCCTTCCAGGTTCACCTTGGCCTTGACGACCTGTTCCTCTTGAGCCTGCGGCGCTTTGGCCTGCTGCCTTTCGAGCAACTGGCGGATCTGGCGCAGCTCGTCCAGAATCTGGTCGGCCTGCTGGCGCGTGATGCCCTGGTCCTTGGCGGCATCCTGCGCGCCCAGCGGCAACAGAAGCGCCAGCGGCAGCGCCGCGAAGCTTGCATATCGGAGAAACTTTTTCATGCGGTTCCTATCTCTTTTCCAAGACCAGGATGTACTGGCTGTCCTTGATGTGTTCCTTTTCCGAGAGGAGGTGAAAGTGGTTGGCTTCAATCTCCTTGATGACGTCCGGCATGTCCAGGCGAATATGTGTCATGGCGCGCCCCTCCGGCATCGCCTCCGGACGCTTGTAATACTCCACTACCACCAGTTTGCCACCCGGCTTGAGCGCTTTGTAGATGCCCGCCAGCATCTTCTCGGGGTAATCGAAGTGGTGGTAGACGTCGAGTGCCAGCACCTCGTCCGCCGCGCCTTCCGGCAGGGTAGGATCGGTCTCCGTGCCCTTAACGAACGTCACGTTACCCAGATTCTGGTTCTGCGCCCGCTGTTTGGCGGATGCCAGGAAGTCGTCGAAGATGTCTTCCGCGATCACGCGACCATCCGGCCCCACGGCACGGCTCAGAAACGGCAGCATGTAGCCGATGCCGGTCCCGACGTCCGCCACCGTCATGCCCTTCTGAAGCGCCATCGCCTGCACCACGTCGCGAGGCTTTTCAAACGCGTCGCGGTCCGGGCTGCCCAGGCCGGCTGCCATGGCTTTCCGGCCCCGTTCCGTCTGGTACTGGGAATTCGCCTGCGTGGCCACCTGTGCGGACATGGCGCCGGCCAGGGCCAGCGCCGCGAAGACTCCGCTCATCTTCATGTGTTTCATGATATCAGCGGCGGGGCTAGGGAAGGGATTGCGGCCCGCCGCAGGATGCCATCCTGCCCCACGAACCCAGTCCGCGCCGCGCTTCCCCAAAACGGTCAGGCACCGGACAACGCGCGGAGGCCGGGCTATCATAACAACAGGTTCTCCCATGAAACCTCGGT
>JBAWDI010000722.1:0-2248 GCA_049590695.1 Bryobacteraceae bacterium | reverse complement strand
CCCAACGAGAATGAGCGGTATGTCGATAGCCAGACCGAGAGCCACGCCAATTGTTACCTTATAGATCCCAATCGGCCCGAAACTCGGTGTTACCGAGGAGAGCGTTAAGAGTAAAACTCCAAAATAGAGGGCCGCTCCTTGGCGAGGCACCATATAGAGTGCAACAAAAATCATCGTTGCATCGACAAAGCTTGAGATTAAGCCACCCATGAGAGGAAGTGGCATGAACGGATAGGCCACCAGACCGAGTGTGGTCTCTATCAAAAAGCTAACAACGCACATGATACTGAGAAGGACAACATCTTTCAGGTTGATCCACGTTCTCCGATGTTGAAGATCTTGGGTCATAACGTCTCCTAATTCAGGGAATCGTCACTCTGTATTCAAGTTCACCCACGCAGTTCGAAGTACAGCTTTCGAACGGTGTGACTGTCGCAGGCGCGAGTTCAAATACCGACGCAACCAGATGCTCGATCATTGAGCGCTGTTCCGTCGGTGCACACGTGAACCTGATCGAGCGGACACCGCACCGGCGTAGGGAGGCTTTGTAGGCCGTGCCGAGGGCCGACAGCGCCGCCCCCCGGTCTCTCGCGGAGATCTTCGGCTCGATCCCGAGTTGCCAAATGAAAGCTTCTGAAGGTTCACTGGTGTGCAGCGCCAAAAGGTAGGCAGATAGCCCTTCTGTTTCATTCAACACGACTTGACACAACTCGGACTGAGTCGCAGCCAACATCCATATGATGTAGGGCGTCGGCATTGAGAATCCGGGTGTTGCGCCAGCTATGGCGCAGACAGCCGTCGCATCCCTTGGCTTGAGGTTTCGTATTGTCATCGGTGTCTATTCACCACAAATGCCGCTCCCGAACGGGAGGATCGGATACCATCGCGGCGTCCTGCCCAGCGGTGGGGAAGTTCGGGAACGCTAGATGCTTTCGTATCGAGCATCGCACACGACTCTTATTTTCAGCAGCTTAGCACACTTGGGGGAGACGCGGAGAAAGGGAACAGAGTGCGCCGGGATGAGCGGGCATGGTGTAGGGATGAAAGATCCCTCCAGGAAAGGAGAAGCGGCCCCGTCCTCACCTCGCGTCTTGCGTCGACCGCTGCAAGACGGTTAACAAGTTTTGCGTGCCAACGGGCCGGGGGCCGGGCGTGCCCCAGGGCTGTCCGGGTTAGACAGATGTCTGCCGGTCGGAATCCGTGCTTGGTCCCCCCCGTTCCGCCCCCGCGCCGCCGCGTCCCAAAACCGGACACCCCGCCCGAGCTAGCCCCTCCTTTTTCAACCAGTTGCCGATGGCCGCTCTCGTGCACACATTTCCCCGAGCACACATGAGCCTCTGGCAAGACCTCCGCTACGGCGCGCGCACGCTGCGCGCATCTCCCGGCTTCACCTTGACCGCCGTCGTCACCATGGCGCTGGGCATCGGCGCTACCACAGCGACTTTCAGCATCTGCGATGCCATGTTGTGGAAGCCGCTGCCGCTGCCGCAGCTTGACCAACTGGTGATGGTGATGCAACGGCTCCCGGACGACCCCAACGATTGGGTCGCCAATACCCCGGCCGATGCCGAGGACATCCGCCGCGAAAACACCTCCTTCCAGAGCATGGCGTTTTGGGAGGGCGGGAGCGCCAACATCGTGGGCGCGGCGGGAGAACCCGAGCGCGTCAAGGGGTACCAGGTCTCCGCGAATTTCTTCGATGTGCTGGGCGTCGCCCCCGCGCGTGGCCGCGTGTTTCAACCGGGTGAGGACCAGCTTGGCCGGCAGCACGAGGTCGTCATCGGCGACGGGCTCTGGCGCCGCCGCTTTGGCGCAGACCCCGAAATTCTCGGCAAACCCATCCGGCTGGATAACGACGATTACACGGTGGTCGGCGTCATGCCGGAGAAATCCGAATTCCCCATCACCGCCGAGCTCTGGACACCGCTGGCTTTGGACCCCGACGAGGGCCACTCGCGCACCAAGCGGCAACTGGATGCCATGGGCCGGCTGAAACTGGGCCGCACGGCGGCACAGGCCGCGGCCGAAATCGACGCCATCGGCGCGCGCCTCGCCCGCCAGTACCCGGATACCAACAAGAACCGGCGTTTTGCGACCCTGCCGGTGCGCCAGTTTCTCATCGGCCCTTATACCGGGCAGTACGTCCTCATGCTCTTCGGCGCAGTGCTGTTCGTGCTGCTGATCGCCTGCGCCAACGTCGCCAACCTCGAATTCGCGCGCGCCACCGGCCGCACGCGCGAAGTGGCCG
>JBAWDI010000721.1:0-5199 GCA_049590695.1 Bryobacteraceae bacterium | reverse complement strand
AGCTGCCGCCCCTGTCAACCCTGTAGTTCCTCTGACGCATACCGAAAACCAGAGGTGTGGCCTCGAAGATGGCGTTGTCAACAAATTCAAGCGAGGCCCTTATTTTCGGCATCTCGGCTGCTAGTTTGCCGTAATCGACATCCGGCTTCGGACCGCCCACAAAGGCGCTGCTGATATCGATCATGCTTTGATGAAGCGCGACTTTTTGCTCGTAGAACCCCGTAATAGCCTTGGTGAGGTCATCAAACGGCGGTTTAAGGCGCATGCCCTTCAACATGCTAATCTCTGATCGCAGTTCTAGCTGAATTAAAGTGCTGGTGTGGATGGCGCTCGAAAAGACCTCATCCTTCTTACGTGCCGCTAATTCCTGTTCAGCACTTGCCCGAATAGCCTCGATTGCCCCCAGTTCACGGACGTATTCGGTTACGAACGCGAGGTGGGGCGTTTCTGGTTCTTCGGCCCCGAAAGCTGGGGGCACCAATGCCGCTAGGGCGACCACAAAAAAGAGGATTTTATGTGCCACGGTGGTCTGATTGTACCGCCCTGCACGCTGGCAGGGTTGCTGCTGTGGGTGCGCCAGTTGCCTTTAGCGCGGGAAACAGCCGTTCCCAGAAAGGACCCTTTATGAGGCATCCATGGCGTCCGTTCGCAGTCGGCCCCCGTCAGCGATTGCGCCCGATATCCGGAGTTTCCGGAAACCGGCTCTCCTGTCACCTGGGTGCAACACGCCCAAGCCGGGAACTTGACAGGGCATCCGATTCCTGGTTCGAAATCCCCATGCCACCAGCGATGGGCAGGCGCTTAGAGTCAACGTGCTGATTCGCCGAGCCTTACGTATCATTTCCAGGGGTAGATCCCGTGAAGTCCACCTCACGTCAAGTGGCCGGGAAACGCCCGTTGCTCACATGTGGCAGCCTGATTGATAAATTCTGCCCGACGCCGCAGGCCCCGCCGCTCCCGTAGGCAACCCCAAGCCTGCTGTGATAGGCCTCCTCTCCAGCCTTCCCGTGGCCCCCCATTTTGTCGGTCACGCCCGGCCTCACAGAGTTTTCCAAGCCCCCTCAATAACTTACGGCCTTCGCCCCCGTCCGGGCAAAGCTCGCCTGTTACAGTAGTTGTCAAAAGGGCAGTCCTTCCGGGCTGCCCTTTGCTTTTTCTAACGGAGGTCTCCAGACCTGCCGGGAAAGGCCCCTTTATGCGCACTCAGAAGCAGATCGCCGCCTCCCGTGAGAACGGAGGCAAGTCCCACGGCGCCGTCACCGCCGAAGGTAAGGCTCGCATCGTCAACGCCAACCTCCAGACCGGCATCTTTGCCGAAACCCAAATCCTCATCTGGGAACACCAGGAAGAGCTCCAGGGACTTAAGGACGAATACTACGCCCGCCATCCGCCCGCTTCCCCCGAGGCGCGTTGCCTCCTCGACCAGATCGTCATGTGCGAATGGCACCTTCGCCGCTTCGACTGGGTCGAGGGTTCCCTGTGGGACAAGCTCTTCACTGCCAGCCCGCAGAACTTCGACGGGTGCGCCTATGCCCTCCAGCAAGGCGACCAGACGTTCACCCGGCTCCAGCACCGCATCAACTCTACCCGCCGCGCCTTCCACCCCGCGCTGAAAGAGCTGGAACGCCTCGAAGCCCGCGACCAGGATGTCGTCTTGGTCGGCCCCCACCCGGTCTCGCCCGTAACCCAAACGCCGGAAACCCAGTTACAAATCCTTGGGAGTCTCCGTAAAAATCACCCGGGCCACCCCGCCCCCGGCGAAACGCCCCCGGCGCCAGCCCAGGAACACAGGTCCACCGGCGAATCCGTTTGCGGTATCAGCGGGCCGGCAACTGCGGTTGGCGGCACTCAAGGCCCTAAGTGAACAGTATTGCGTTTAGGCCCTCGGCAGGGCGCCGTTGCGGATCACCCGGGAGACCACGCGCCAGGCCAGCAGAAGGGCCACCAGGGTTCCGTAGAGCATTGGCTGGCGAATATCGGATTTGACCAACCAGTAGTAATGCACCACCGCGGCGATCGCCGTGACGTAGACGAGGCTGTGCAACCTCCGCCAGCGCTTGCCGCCCAGGCGGCGAATCCACCCGGCCGTGGAAGTCACGGCCAGCGGAACCAGACACACAAACGCGGCGAAACCGGCGGTGATGAACGGGCGCCTGCCGACGTCCTTGAGCATGGCCGGAAAATCGAAAAGCTTGTCGAGCCATAGGTAGGTGAGGACGTGCAGGCAGGCGTAAAAGAACGCGAAAAGGCCGATCATGCGGCGGAAACGGATGAGGCCCGGCACGCCGAGCAGCTTTCGCAGCGGAGTCACGGCCAGAGTGGCGACGACCAGGCGGATGGCCCAGTCGCCGGTGAAGTGCTGGATGAATTCCGTGGGGTTGGCGGTGACATCCTGGTTCCACACCCGCCAGGCGAGCCGGAATAACGGCGCGAGGCACAGCAGGAACACCAGAACTTTGCTCCAGCGGATGCGCCGCATGTGTCAGTAGTTCTTCTTCAGGTCCATGCCGGCGTAGAGGCTGGCGACCTCGCTGGCGTAGCCATTGAACATCTGAGTCGGGTGATTCTGGAACAGCGAGGGCAGGCGGCGCTCCTTGGCCTGGCTCCAGCGCGGATGATCGACCTGCGGATTCACGTTGGAATAGAAACCGTACTCGTGGGCGTTGGCCATGTTCCACGTCGTGGGCGGCTGGCTTGCCACCAGCTTGATCTTGACGATCGACTTGATGCTCTTGAAGCCGTATTTCCACGGCACCACCAGGCGGACGGGCGCGCCATCCTGCGGCGGCAGCGCCTCGCCGTACATGCCGACACACAGGAGCGCCAGCGGGTGCATGGCCTCATCCAGCCGCAGGCCCTCGACGTAGGGGAACGCGATACCGGCCAGCTCGGGGCGCGCCAGCGGCATCTGGCGGAGGTCCCAATAGCTTTCAAAAGCGACGTACCTGGCCTTGGGACCGGGTTCCACCTGTTTGAGCAGAGCGCTGAGCGAGTAGCCGGCCCAGGGCACCACGATGGACCAGGCCTCGACGCAGCGGTGGCGGTAGATGCGCTCCTCCAGCGGCGCCAGCTTCATGATTTCATCCATGCTGAACTTGCGCGGCTTGGCTACGTCTCCTTCAACGGAGACGGTCCACGGCGAGGTCTTGAAGTTCGTCGAGTTTTGGGCGGGCTGTTGCTTGCTGGTGCCGAACTCGTAGAAGTTGTTGTAGTGCGTGACGTCGTTGTAGGTGTTCTGCTTCTCCGTCGTGCTGAAGGGGCTTTTGACGAGGTTTGGCAGTTTGGCGCCGGCCTGGGCGCGCGTGGAGGGCGTGAGCAGCTCACGGGCGCCGAGGAAGGCTGCGGGAACGCCGGCCAGGAACTTGCGCCGGTTCAGGTAAACGGATTTCGGAGTGACCTCCGAGTAACGGATGTCCGCGGGTTTTTGGATCAGCATCGCTTTGCTATTACTATACCGTGAGACGAGGGCGGCGGATGCATGGACGCTTTGACGGCTGGGTGTATACTGAACAGGACCTGGAAGTACAAAATGAAAATTCCGGCACTAAAGTCGCGGAAGCCAATGGCAGTGCGGCGAATGGGATCTCTCCTGTTTTGCCTCTGCCTGTTCGTCAAGGCGCCTTCCGCCGGTCAGGCAGTCGAGAGCGCCGCCGCCCAACGCCTGGTGGAAGTGAACGTCATCGTTCGCAACCAGCAGGGGACGGCCGCCAGTCTCACCCGCGACGATTTCCGGATCTTCGATCGCGGCGAGCCAAGGAGCATCGCGTCGTTCGAGGCCCACTCCCCCGGCGAGGTCCGCCAGCCGGCGGCGCAACTTCCACCCCTGGTCTACGTCAACCAGGCCGGGCGCGACGCCGGGCCCGCGGGCGCCACCGCGATCCTGCTCGACGGTCTCAACACCCGTATCGAGGACGGAGCCGCCGCGCGGCGCCAACTCCTGAAGTTCCTGGGCCAGATCCAGCCCGCCGACCGGGTAGGCGTCTATCTGATGGGTAGCCGCCTGCGAGTGATCGAACCGTATACCAGCGACTCGCAGAACCTGGCAAAGCCGCTCGACCCCGGCGCCGCTGCCGATCCCAACATCGCCGGCGTGGAGGAGATGGCGGCGGTTTTCAGCGGGAGCGATCCCGAACTGCACGCGTACGGCCCGGCCGAGCGGATCCAACGTACCTCGGAACAACTAGTGCAATTGGCCCGCCACATAGGCCGGGTTCCGGGCCGCAAGAGTCTGATTTGGCTTTCGGGCGGCATTCCGCTGACGTCTTGGGATGCCGATCCGAAAGGTCTCAGCGCGGAAATGGCGCGCGTGGCGCGGGCGCTGAGCGATTCCGGGATTGCGATCTACCCGGTGGATGCCGGCGCTCTCTTCGCTCCCAACAAGCGCCGCTCCGGAATGGAGGTATTGGACCGCCTGGCCGCGCTCACGGGTGGGCGGCCCTTCACCGCGCCCGATGACGTTTTCCAAGTCGTCCACGCGGTGCTGGCCGAATCGGCAGTCTCCTACACGGTGGGCTTTGCAGCCGACGCAGCCGGCTCCGCGTTGGAATTCCGCGATCTGCGAATCGAGACGGCCCAGCCCGGTTTGCAGTTGGTGTATCCGCGCGGCTACCTGGCCGGCCCCCTTCCCCAACCGGCCAACCGCGAGCGGGAGATCGCTTCCGTGTTGACCAGCCCGGTGGATTCCAAGGAGATTTCTCTGCGCTTGGAATTGCAGGAGACTATGACCGAAGGGAAACCGGCTCTAAACCTCCGCGGGCGCATTCTGGGCAGCGACATTACCCAACAGCCGGAAGGCGCCGGATTCACCATCGCGGTCGACATCTCGTGTCATCAGATATCCGCCGAGGGCCGGGACCTGGGCGGTTTGGACTTTCCCGTCGCCGCCACCCTGGATGCGGCGCACGCCCAACAGTTTCGCCAGGGGGGAGGCACGTGGAACCGAATGGTGCGGCCGTCTTCGGAAGCCACCCAACTCCGCATCGCGGCCTACGACCGGAACTCGGGCAGGGTCGGTTCTGTATTTGCGCCCCTGCCGCGCCACACTGATACCGACAAGCCAACGGTCACTTTCCGGACGGACGCGAACCTGGCGCTGGTTCGTTTTCAGGTGGCGCCGAAGAAGGGCGAGTTCGTGACCGACTTGCGCCCCGAGGAGATTGTGGTCAAAGAGGACGGGGCGCCGCGGAAGATCGCGGTCTT
>JBAWDI010000720.1:0-1703 GCA_049590695.1 Bryobacteraceae bacterium | reverse complement strand
GCCGCGGCGCGGCGCCCGAACCAGCCGATGGGGCCTGCCAACCACTTGCCGAGCCGGGCCAGCGTGAACGTGGAAACCAGGTAGACCGAGACGACCACCACGGTGGCTGTGGCCAGCAGTGCGCCTGCCAGGTTCAGCGAATCCACCAGGTAATTCGCCAGGGCCAACCCCAGCGTCCCGCCAATGGGAATAGTGCCGCCGAGGCGCAGCGGTACGAAAGAAAGCGCGGCGCACACACCCAGGGTGAGCAGCACCGAGCCGAAGATCTTGACCGCGCCGGCGTCCAATTGGTCCGAGCGGATCCATTTCCACGAGAGCAGGAACGCCAGTAGCGGAAACAGAAAAGCGGCGGCGCCGAAGGTTTGGATCAACACGTCGGAGAGCCAGGCGCCGGGGTAGCCCGCCAGGTTGAGAGGGCGCGAACCGGCAGCCGTATTCCACGAGGGATCCTGGGTGTGGTACGAGATCAGGCTCAACAGGATCACCAATCCCATCGACAGAAGCAGGAAACCGGTGACTTCGTTGAACCTTCTGTTTTCGGTCGGAGATAAGAGCTTCATCACGCTGGCCGGCGGATGAAAGCCAGAGCAAGAACTATTGTACACCCAGTGTAGTGCATCTTGGGCAAGCTAAAGCATGCCCCACCAAGTGATCTGTACCGTGGTGGGGCATGCTTTAGCTTGCCCTGAACCCGCCGCATGCCGCGGTACACCTAGAAATTGATGATTATGATGTGGTACGTGCCGCGGAACGCGACCAGAAGGAGCACTATTATGCCAAAAATAATGCGATAGTACACAAACGGAAGCAAACTACTGCGACGCAGATAATGCAGAAACCAGGCGATCACCGCGCACCCGGTGAGCGCGCTCACGGCCACGCCCACGACAAACGGCGCGTTCAGGATGGCGTGGAAGCCGCCGTGCTTGTGCATATCGTAGAGCGCCTTGCCGGCCGCGGCGGCGATGGCCGGTGCGGAGAGCAGGAAGGAAAACCGCGCCGCCGATGGGCGGTCGAAATCGCGGTAGAGGCCGGCCGAAATGGTGATGCCGCTGCGCGAAGTGCCCGGCACGATGGACAGTGCCTGCGCCAGGCCGATGACCACGGAATCGGGCAGGTTGAGGGAAGAAAGATCGCGCCGCATGCGCCCGGCTCTCTCGGCCAGCCACATCACCACGCCCACCGCCACCAGCATCACGCCCATGACGAAGGGATTGCGCCAAGTGGTTTCGGCCTGTTTATTAAACACGTAGCCAAATACGCCTACCGGGATGGTGGCGATTGCCAGCAGCCACAGCATCATGCGATTCTGCTTCAGCTTTTCATCGCGGCCGTAGCGCATGCCAAAGCCCTGCGCCAGAATTTGTAGCCAATCGCGCAGGAAGTACAGCAGGATCGCCAGCAGGGTGCCGATGTGCAGGGCGATATCGAAATCCAGCGCCTCGGTGTGCCACCCCAGCAGCCACGAAGTGAGGTACAAGTGGGCGGTGCTGCTGACCGGCAAGAATTCCGTGAGTCCCTGGACCACGGCCAGGACAATCACCTGCAAGATCGGCATAAGGTATCAGCGTAGCAGGGAAAAGGGGACAGACGCACTGCTGTCCCATCATAAATCGAACAGGGTCAATTGGTTGGAGGACACCTCTGGGAAAAGTTCATAGTCTGTGCCTTCAAATGCCTGTAAAATGGGCATTTTCTCAAAC
>JBAWDI010000719.1:0-9303 GCA_049590695.1 Bryobacteraceae bacterium | reverse complement strand
CACCAGCGCCAAGAGCGCCTTCGATGCCGCGGCTGGCTCCAGCGCCGCGACCGGCTTCAGCACCGCGACCAGCGTCGGGGCCGCGGGCACCTCCAGCGCGCCCTCCAGTGCTGGGGACCATGTATTCGCGGTTGGTGATCCAGTGGCGGACTTCGAATTCCAGAATCTTGGTCTTGCCGTTCTCGTTGAACTCGAAGGAGGCGTTCAGGATGTTGGGGGTCTCCTGGTCGTCGTCGAACATGACTTTCCCGCCGATGGCGCTGGCCTTGATGGGATACTTGACGCCCAGGCCCCAGCGCGCCTTGTCCATTTCGTGAATGCCCTGGTTGCCGATATCGCCGTCGCCGGTATCCCAGAACCAGTGCCAGTTATAGTGGAACCGGTTCTTCGTAAACGGACGTTTCGGCGCCGGTCCGGTCCACAGGTCGTAATCCACCCCCTCGGGCACGTCGGAGACCGGTGTGTGTCCAATGGTGTTGCGCGTCTTGTAGCACAGCCCGCGGGCCATGTAGACGTCGCCGATGAGGCCCTCGCGCATCTTCTGCACGCCTTCCTGCAAGGCTTCCGACGACCGGCTCTGGCTGCCCTGCTGCACCATGCGGTCGTACTTGCGCGCCGCCGCCACAATCTGCTTGGCTTCAAAGATGTTGTGCGTGCACGGCTTCTCCACGTAAACGTCCTTGCCCGCCTGGCACGCCCAGATGGTCTGCAGCGCATGCCAATGGTTCGGCGTGGCGATGGAGATCGCGTCAATCGATTTATCGTCGAGAATCTTGCGCATATCCTGGAAGGCCTGCGGCGCCTTCTTCCCGCTGGATTCCACGCGCTTTACGAAATTGGCCATGTGCGACTGGTCGATATCCGAAATGGCCACCAGCTCCACGTTGGGCAGGGTTGTCCATTCCCGGAGGTGGCTGCCGCCGCGGCCTCCACACCCCACAATTGCGATGCGCACAGTGTCGTTGGCACTGGCAAACACGCGCTTTCCGGCAGTCACCGCCGCCGCGGCGCCCATAAGGAAGTATCTTCGATCCATGGATTTTTTCGCGAACCTCACTTGGACGGCGGAACAACTGGGGCCGAGGTTACCCTCCGCTATCTGATTGTGGGCACCGGCAGCGGCAACTTCCAACTGTCGTCGGCGGTTTCTTCGGTGGCCTTCCTGGCGTTGCCGAGCGTATTACCTTCCAGCACGATGCTCTTCAATTCACCTGGAGCCACCGCCAGAAACGTGCCCGTGCCCGCAAAAGCCCTGCTCGCACGCACCGTGGCGCCCGGGCAGCGGTCCAGCCGCACGACCGGACTGCCCGCAACCGGCGTGCGCGAGGACACCTGGTCCAGTTCCAGATCCTTGGAATCCCGGATCAGGAACGCCGGCCCGAATTCGGGGTTCACCTGCACGTTGTGCAGTTCCATGGCCAGCGTATTGTATGCCCGCATTCCGACTTTCCCGTTGGCGATCACATTGCCGATCTGCAACCCGTTGACCGGCATCTCCGGCAGTCCCTGGATGTCGATCGTCACCGGCGAGTGGTTGATCGTCATATTGCTGATGGCGATGTTGCGAAACACCGGCGTCCGCTGCGAGACCGGTTCTTCGGGGGCTCTGGTGTAGTAGTTCGTTACGTTGATCGCTTCTTCCACGGAATCCATGGTCCAGTGATCGAACCTGACGTTCTCGATCACCCCTCCGCGCCCGCGCGTGCTCTTGATGCGCACTCCCTTTTCGGTGCCCTGGCAGACGATATTGCTGGCCACGATGTTGTGGAAGCCTCCGGAAGTCTCGCTGCCCAGCACCACCGCCCCATGCCCGTGGTGCACCGTGCAATTGGTGATGGCCACGTTGGCGGTGGGCCGGTTGACGCGCAGCCCGTCGGCGTCCTTTCCCGATTTCAGGCAGATGGCGTCGTCGCCGGTGTCCAGGTAGCAGTTGGAAATCAGCACGTCCTGGCTGGAATCGATATCCATGCCGTCGGTGTTCACCCCCGGATACGTCTCGATGATGACATCGCGAATGACCACCTGTTGGGAATACAGAATGTGGATGACCCACATCGGCGACCCCACGATGTGTATGCCCTCGATGAGAATATTCCTGCTGTCCATGGTGCGAATGAACGAGGGCCGCAGCGACGGCGCGGCTTTCAGAAAATCATCCGGCGCCACCGGCTGCTTCAAGTCCAGCGCCTTCAAAATGCCCGTCCACACGGTCCTCGCAGCGGCCACGTCCGGCTGGCGCACGAGGTTCATCCATTGGGCGTTGTCGGTGGTGATGGTTCCCCGCCCTCGAATGGTGACATTTTCCAGGTCGTGCCCGCCGATCAGGGGCACTGGCGTGAGGCACTCGGTGCCTTCCAGTCTCCCCCTGGTATACGTAACACCCTCGCGGGAGGCCGGGAACTGCAGCACCGCCCCGGCGTCGATTTCCAACACCAGGTTGCTCACCAGCTCGATGGGCCCGGTGACATACGTGCCTGCGGGGACATACACGGTGCCGCCGCCCGCGGCCTTAGCTGCCTGGATGGCGGCGCGGATGGCCCCCGTGGCGCTCGCCGAACCGTCATTGCGCGCCCCGTAATCCAGAATGTTGAACCAGGGCCCGGCGCCCCACAGGTTCGCTCCGGCCAACAGAAACATCGTTGGCAGAAGCCGCCTTCGAGAGAGTAACCTCATGAAACCTCCAGTTGCAACATCCCAGCGCCACTGTAACATACGGCGAGTACGGCTAATCGTTCTTGGGGACCATCGGACATGCGTCTCAAAACAGATCTCGGGAGGCTGGTGGTCTGCTGCGCAAATGATGCACCTTATCCGGCGCGCCGTGGAGCAGGCGTTTCGCCTGCCATGCCGGTACTCCTACCGGCATTCCCCGAAGAACGTCGGCACGGACGCCGGCGTGGCAACCTGAAAGGTCGCTCCACGGTGGCTCAGGCGCATTTCTTGAGCCGCATTACACTAATGCCATGGCCACCGGGAGCACGGTACGCGAGGGCGAGGCATGCCCCACCCTAAGCGCAGATCAGACGGTCGCGGTACCAGTAAGAATCTACCACTCGCCGGCGTCAACTTGCTCGCACTCCTCCTCGATCGCTTGAATCATCTCCCGGGCGGAAACGGAGTCGAGAGACGATGAGAATTGGCGTAACCGCGCGCCCTTCTCGCCCGCCGGCGCCGAAGCGGAGAGAGAAGCTACAAACCGGAGCACCTGTTCCTGCATGTCCGGCGGCAGTTTCTCGACCTGACTCGCAATCTCCTGTCTGAAATCCATCTGCCAAGTCCCTCTACCCTCCAGGATACACTTCCGCAGCGCACTGTCCACTCGATTTGCCCCATCCCAGCGACACTGTAGCATACGGCAGCTCCCGGCTTCTTGTTACAATCGAAGCAATGCGGAAAGCCCTTACTGCCGGAGCTCTGATCAGCCTGGCCTGCTTCACGCTCGTCTTCTGGGCCGCCAGCCGTTTGATTCCGCTGATGCTGGAGCGGGAAGCGTCACCGCGGTTCCGTCTTGTGAGCAACGTGGTCTTTCTGTTCTCCTTAACCGCCACGTCGACGGCGATCTGTCTGCGGAAACGTCGCCGCAAGACCAGCGCCGCGCGCCGCTGACAGCAGCAGCAGCCACGGCTCCGCAGTGGGTTTCCGGATGACGGTGCCTGCTGCGCCAGAGACGGGCGCTTCCAGAGGGCGCGTCGCTCCCGTGCGCGGGTCGAACCACAGCCCCGTGTAGCTATTCCGCGAAAGCGCGCGCAGCAGCGTGATGGAAGCGCCGGCCAGCGAGTAGAACAGCACCGACTCGCCGTCATCGTCGGCCAGGCACCAGGTGTGCTCCGGATCGGCCGCCGCGCCGTCCCGCGGCTGCATCTTCATAAGCGTGGTTGCAAGCTGCTCCCGCACGAAACCATCGAGCGTAGTCCGGTCCACCGATCGCCCCTGCCCCTGCCCGGCCGAAGGATTGCGCATCAGCGCCTGCGCCCCGCCGGCCATGAGGACGGGAATGGGACCCGCGCCGCCATGCCATGCCACGATGGCCTTGTCCGGATAACGGTCGTGATACTCGCGAACCTGGCGGTAGACCTGGAGCGGCGTGGTATCCGGAGGAGTATCGCCCGAGCTTCCGAAATCCCGGGCGATCATCTCCCGGAACGCCAGGTTCTTCCCGCCGGGCGGCGCCCATAGCGATTCATCCGGCCGGTATTGCCAGTAGCGCATGTCGATCACCGCCACTTGGCGTGCGCGCACCGGGTCGGCCAGAATGGCATCCGTGATGTCTTTGCTGGTAGCCAACTGGATGCGCACGGCGCGGCCGGTCTTCTTTTCCCATTCCGCCACCGTGTCCTGGAAGAATTCCTGGAACGAGAGCGGCCCTGCGAACTGAAATCCCAGGCAGAAGAACAAATTCCGCGCGCCGGAAAGTTCGTCCAACTCGTGCAGGATGAAGGCGCGGTGGAGCGCGCGGCGAACCGGGTTGGTCACGTCATAAACTTGGTTGGCCAGGTGCAGGCGATTGCCCGGCTCGATGGGGGGCGGTTCCGGCAGCCCGGTATCGTTGATATTGTTGGCCGGCCGCCAGGGGTAATCGACCCAGTGGGGAAGGATCTCCAGCACGTTGTGGGTGTTGTACAGGTTGTGATAGAGCACCAGTCCGTTCTCATCCGAGAGCCGCGCAAACTCGCAAATGCGCTCGAAATACCAGGGGTTGAAGCGCGTCAGGTCGAACCGGCTGAGCCCGTCCGCCGCGGTTCCCGTTCCGCTGCGGTCCCAGGGCATTTCGTAGAACGGAGCCCACACATTCCCGTCGGTCCGCGAAACGGTGGAGTGTTCGTCGCGCCGGCGGTCGTACCACAGCCCGGGAATCGCCTGGAAAAACGGTGTGCCCTGCGCCACCATGCGCGCGGCCAGCGCGGGCAGGTCTTCGGTAAGCCCCGGCCCGGTTCTGCCCGGCACAAAGCGCGTCAAAGACACACCCGCATCGAGCGCCTCCGCCGGGACGGCCTGACCTCTCCACCAGCCCGCGTTCACCATGCCGCCCCATAGCACCTTTCCATTGGTTACGAATCGGCCGTTCACTATTTGAACGGGAGACCGGGATGCGGCGCGCGGTTTCGCCTCCGTTTCGCCGCGGGTGGAATCCGAAGGCGCAAGCTTGCCCGCGGTCCGCTTCGCCAACTGCGTCTCGTAGAGCGGCTCGGTGGAACGCTTCACAAGATTCTCCGCGCCCACCGGCCCGCGCGCCTCGATCTCTTTTGCGTCGCAATTCCAGACCACCGAGTTAGCCGCCGTCCACCCACCCCCTTGCGACCGCGAACCGTCCAAGGTGAGCCGGATGCCCGAGCCTTCGATGCGCACGCGTTCGTACAGAACGCCCGAGGCCCAGCTTTCAAACGAGCCGCTGGGGCCGAGCGCTCCCGTAGCCGTCGAATCCAGAAACACGTTGGGCCCGCCCGCCAGCAACCCGGCGGCGAAATCGTTCATGCCCTGTTCGCTCGAGCACCGGCGAACCAGCACCTGCTGGCCCTCCACCAGAAAACTCTGGCGCCGGTATCCACCCGGTTCCGAGACCGGCTGCTCGCTGCGGCAGGCTTCGATGGTGATGCGCCGCGCCCGCGGTCCCACCCGAACCGCGGAGCCCACGAAGTGCCGCGCCACGACGCCGCGCACCCACGCGTCTTCCACGCGATCGAGCGCCACCGCAATCCACGAATGTTTTTCATCGCGCGGATTGGCGGCGCTGAACTCGCTGTCCAAGGCGAGGTTTTCGATGCCTATCCGCGACACCGGCAAGTTGGATTCAACCCGCGCCACGGCACCTCCGCCGTAGCGGCGTTCGAGCGCGGTGGTGATGGGGGCGTCCAGCGTCACCTGCCGGCGCGCGGCATCGACCGCGGCCACCGTGCGGTCCCACACCAGGTTGCGCGACCCCGGAGCCCAATCCAGCCTTTGGTTGGCGTAGGTGCCTGGAAGCCCACTCATCCCTAGAGCCGCGATCCATGCCGCGGTGCTGGGTCGGGTAATTGTGATGCGGTCTCCGGGCCGCAGCCCAGCGGCGCTCTCCAGGGTCAGCGTGAGTCCGCCGGCGGGCACGGTCTCATCTGTCACGCCCACAGCGGGCCCAGTGGCCGCGTCCGCCACGCCGCCCATCTCGATCAAGGTGCGGCGCCCCGTGCCCGTCGCCACGATGGTGGCGTTCCCGTTGCCGCGCAGCACCACCCCGCTGGTCCGCATTTCGAGATGTCCCGCCACGCGATAATGCCCCGGCCGTAACAGCACCGCGCCCCGAAACCCGTTCCCCCGCGGCGGGAGCGCCGATACACGATCAATCGCCTGTTGCAGCGATTCAGTATCATCCCCGCCCGTGGGCCCGGCCGAGATCGCGGCCGGCACCGTGGGAACCGGGACGCCTCCGCCCCCGTACCCCGCGTACGAAAAATCGATCCGGGGCTGCGCACCCGCCGCAACCACCAGCCCAAGAACGAGCGTGCATAGGTAGGGCATGCTTTAGCTTGCCCAGTTAGAATAGTGCAAGCACCCCATGCGAAACAAGCTCCACGTGCAGAGGCTGCTTCTCGTCATCGCGGTTGCCTCCGCCGCTGTCGCTCAGAATCCCGACCTGTCGCGCTGGAAGCAACAGGCCGCCCGAGTCACCATCATCCGCGACGATTGGGGCATCGCGCACGTCTACGGAAAAACCGACGCCGACGCGGTCTTCGGCATGGAATACTCGCAGGCCGAGGACGACTTCAATCGCGTCGAGACCAACTACCTCAACGCCATGGGGCGCCTCGCCGAGGCCGAGGGCGAGTCGAAGATCTACCAGGACCTGCGCATGAAGCTCTTCATCGACCCCGCGGAGCTGAAGAAGGAATACACGGCCAGCCCCGCGTGGCTGCGGAAGCTCATGGATGCATTTGCCGGCGGCCTGGATTACTACCTCTACCAGCACCCCGAGGTGAAGCCGCGGGTGATCCGGCGCTTCGAGCCGTGGATGGCGCTGAGCTTCACCGAGGGGAGCATCGGCGGCGATATCGAGAAGATCGACCTCAACCAGCTTGCCGCGTTCTACGGCCAAGCCGCGGCGGAGCGGCACGATCCCGAGCCGGCGGGCTCCAACGGCGCCGCCATCGCGCCCTTCAACACGGTCGGCCATCACGCGCTGCTGCTGATCAATCCGCACACCTCGTTCTACTTCCGGTCGGAGCTGCAGATGGCGAGCGACGAGGGCCTGGATGCCTATGGCGCGGTAACCTGGGGCCAGTTCTTCATCTACCAGGGCTTCAACGAACGCGCCGGGTGGATGCACACCTCGAGCGGCGTGGATGCCGTGGACGAGTATCTGGAAACGGTCGTAAAGAAGGGCGGCCGCTTCTTCTACAAGTACGGGAGCGAGGAGCGCCCGGTGGTGGCGGCCGAGATCGCGGTGCCGTACCACACCGCCAGCGGCATGGCGCAGAAGAAATTCACGGTCTACCGCACGCATCACGGGCCCATCGTGCGGGAGCTCGACGGCAAGTGGGTGGCCATCCGTTTGATGCACGAGCCGGTGAAGGCGCTGACGCAATCCTACACGCGCACCAAAGCGCGGGACTACCGGGCGTACCGGCAGACCATGGAACTGAAAGCCAACTCGTCGAACAATACCATCTTCGCGGATGCCGATGGCGACATCGCCTACTTTCACGGCAACTTCATTCCCCGGCGCGATACCAGCTTCGACTGGACCAAGCCGGTGGATGGCAGCAATCCGGCGACCGAGTGGCAGGGACTGCTTTCGGTGGACGAGACGCCGCACCTGCTGAACCCCAAGAGCGGCTGGCTCTACAACAGCAACAACTGGCCGTGGTCGGCGGCCGGGCCGAGCAGTCCGAAGAAGGAAGACTATCCGCCTTATGTCGAAACCGGCGGCGAATCGGCGCGTGGGCTGCATGCCATCCGGGTTCTCGAGAACCGCAAGGATTTCACGCTCGATTCGCTGATTCGGGCGGCGTTCGATAGTTACCTCACGTGGTTCGAGAAGCCCATCCCGGCGCTGATCCGCGCGTGGGACGAGACGCCCGCCTCCAATCCGCTGAAGGCGAAAACGGCCGAACAGGTCGCCATGTTGCGCCAATGGGACCTGCGCTGGGGAGTGGATTCGATACCCACGTCGCTGGCGGTGTTCTGGGGCGAGGAGGTGCGGCGGCGGGGCGCCGGGGATCTGCTGCCATCGCTGGCGGCGGCCTCCGACCGGCTGACGGCCGATTTCGGAACCTGGAAGACGCCGTGGGGCGAAATCAACCGGTTCCAGCGCCTCAACGGCGAGATCGCGCCGCGGTTCGACGACGCGGGGCCGAGCATTCCGGTGGGCTTCACATCCGCGCGGTGGGGCTCGCTGGCGTCATTCGAGGCGCGCGCCTACCCGGGGACCAAGAAGTGGTATGGCGCCAGCGGGAACAGCTTCGTGGCGGTGGTGGAGTTCGGCAAGACCGTGCGGGCCAAGGCGGTGACGGCAGGCGGAGAAAGCGGCCATCCGGCCTCCCCGCACTTCAACGATGAAGCCGCGCGGTACGCCACGGGCGACTTGCGGGAGGTCTACTTCTATCGCTCGCAACTCAAGGGGCACACCGAGCGGGGGTACCATCCAGGGGAGTGAAGGCCCCCAGGTACGGCTCAAGTACCGGCATTACTGTTACTTCCGCCAAAGCGCAAGCATAATGGACTCGTCGCGGAGAAAGACGAGAACAGATTATGGCTTGCAACAGCACTTGGGACCAAGAGAGCAGAGCACCTGAAAGCATAGCGGGGAATCGGCGCGCAGACCGGCGCTATTCGATCCAACTGGACTTGCGGTGGAAACTGATCCACCGGAAGCGGGTTCTGGATGCGGGGGAGGGCAGCACCCTCGATCTCTCGAGCGCGGGCGTCCGGTTTGAATCTGGCAAGACCTTGCCCGTGGGATTGAACGTGGAGTTGGCCATTTCCTGGCCGGTGCTTCTGCGCGGCGTAACCCCCACGCAACTCGTGGCGCATGGCCGGATCGTGCGGTCGGAGGGCGGCCAAATCGCCATCCGGATGATTCAGCACGAGTTCCGAACCGTGGCAACGTCCGTCAACCATTGCGGTGCGCCAACCAATGGCGCCCGCCCCCAGAAGCCCTTCCTGGCGACTGTCAACGGCACGGCCAGCCTCGCAAAGATCCAGTAGGAAAAGGGGACAGACGCACTGCTGTCCCATCATAAATCGAACAGGGTCAATTGGTTGGAGGACACCTCTGGGAAAAGTTCATAGTCTGTGCCTTCAAATGCCTGTAAAATGGGCATTTTCTCAAAC
>JBAWDI010000718.1:0-4586 GCA_049590695.1 Bryobacteraceae bacterium | reverse complement strand
CGCGCGCGCGCCTAGCGCAGCAGTTCCGCGGCGGCGGGCTCGACGTCGGCGGCGCGTATGCGGTCGAATGGAATTCGGAACTCAAGCGCAAGGAGCGGATTCGGCTGGCTGGGGTTCGGCACTCTATACAAAGCGTAACAGGTGCGTTCAATGAGCTCCAAAACGGTTACCATAGAGAGAGCATGGGTTCCGATGAGAACGGGGTGCCGGGTCGTGTCCCTGCCGGGGAGCAGCTCAATGTCTTTGCCGTGGTGATCTATGTTCCCGAGCCGCTAGGACGTTTCCTGGACGACCTCCGGCGGGAACTGGCGCCGGGCTGCAATCCCCACGCGCACGTGAGCGTGCTGCCACCGCGGCCGCTGGCCGTGGAATGGCAGGCGGCGTCCGGACAAGCCCGCGCCTTGACGGAGCGGTGGGCGCCTTTCGAAATTGAACTAACCGGGCTTGAGATCTTTCCCGCCACCAGCGTGATCTATCTCGAAATCGGTGCGGGAGCCGCGGACCTGCGGCGCATGCACGCCGCCATAAACACCGGCGCGCTGGAGTTCCAGGAGCCGTTTCCGTACCATCCCCACATCACGCTGGCGCAGGAGATTCCGCAGCAAGAGGTCCGGGCCGTCCATGAGCTCGCCCGGCGGCGATGGAAGGAATACGGGGGCGGCTGTGTGTTTCGGGCGGAGCGGACGGTATTTGTGCAGAACACGCTGGATAACTGCTGGCGCGACCTGGCCGAGTACTCGCTAGGCGCAGTGGCGGTCAGGTGAATACTTGAGACGTATCCCTCCAAGCGCCACTACAGTATGGAGACCTTTCGGCCGATAATAGGGTTAGAGATAGAAGAGCGCGCGCCGTGCGCGAAGGGTGGTCTTATGGATAGCGTCGTGGTTTGCGACACCGAACCGATTGCCATGGAAGGACTTCGCAGCCTGTTGGAATCGGCTGAGGGGACGTGTGTCATCGCTACCGAGACCTCGCTGGAGGGTGGCATGGATGCGGTGCGCGAGTTGCAGCCGGCCGTTCTGGTGGTGGACAAATCCTTCGGCATCCAAGCGGTGATGGAGTGCCTCAGGACCCTGCGGCACATGGAGTTTCGCACGGCGGCAGTGGTGTGGAGCGTGGCACTGTCGGAGGCCGAGGCCATGCGGTTGCTGCAAGCCGGCGCCGCCGGAGTGGTTCACAAGACCGCCGGGCTGGACACGCTACTGAATTGCATCCGCCAGGTGGCTGGCGGAAGCACGTGGATGGAAGAGGATCTGGTTGCCACGCCGGACCAGCCAGTGCGCACTGGCCGCTCGGCCCTCACCGCGCGGGAGCTGCAGGTGATGGAACTGGTGGAGCGCGGGATGAAGAACAAAGAAATCGCCGTCGCACTGGGCATCCGCACCGGCACGGTCAAGATTCACGTCAAGCACATTTTCGAAAAGACCGGAATCCGCGGCCGGTACGGCTTGGCGCTTTCGGGGCTGAAGGAGAGAGGCCGGATGGCGGCCGGCGCGGCGGCGGCCGGTGCGGGCGGCGGTTTTACTGGGTGAGGATTCGCTTGACGTTGCGCCTGCCGTGCAGCACACGGACGATTTCCAGGTGTGTTGACGCGGTAGACAAAACGCCGAGTAGATCTCCTCTTCCACCCGATTGGCCGCGTCAAGGCTGGCCTTCTGACAGAGGTACCGCCAAATCTCGAAGATGTCTTCGTCCGCTTGGGGCGAGACGACGTAGCTGCTCATGCTGGCCGCTGCTGTTGCTTCAGCCAGGCGGCTTTCTTCCCCACAAGCCGTGTCCGAGATACCTCGCCGGACATCCCCTGACCCTGATCCAACTGAGCGAGACCGAGCCCGATCTGCTCGTGTATGGCGTCCCTGCTCTCGTGAAGAAGCGCCTCTTCGTCGTGGAGCAACTGAACGGCTCGTTCCACAAACTCTTCGATGCTTCGGTAAGCACCGCGCGCCACGTCCCTTTGAATCAAGGCCTCAAACTCGGGCTTGAGATGAATGGTCATGGACGCACCGTGGCCACTTCTTGGCCGGTGTCAATTCGATGATCGCACATTTGACGCTCCCAACGCCGTGGCTTCGGCGGCAATGCTATCCTAAGTACTTGATCCGCTTAGTCTCGCTGCGTCTCACATTCCTGGTTGTGGCGGCCTCCATGGCCTCTGCCCAGCCATCGGTCCTGCTCGACGCCATGTCCCAGGAGCTGAACCGTAACTTTAGCGTTTTGAAGGAGAAAGCGGACCCTCCGCCGTACTTCATCAGCTACGAGGTCACGGAACGGGAGCTTCGTTCGGTTTCGGGCGTGCTGGGGGCGATTACGGCCTCCGACGGCGAAAAAGACCGCTTGCTGGATGTCTCGGTGCGCGTCGGCTCGCACAAGCTCGACAACTATCACCGGGTGCGGGGAGACCGCGGCCAGTTTACCTCGGGCGCCTCAATTACCTACGAAGACAACGTCAACTCCATCAAGCGGCGGTTGTGGCTGGAGACCGATCGGGCTTATCGCACGGCCGCTGAACGGCTGATCCGGATCAAGACGAATACCCAGGTGCAGGCGGCGGAAGAGGACAATTCCGACGATTTTTCCACTGAGGCGCCGTCCGTGGATCGGCAGGCGCCGCCCAAGTTGAAGTTCGACGAGGCGGCGTGGAGCGGCCGCATCCGCACGCTGTCGGCCCGCTTCCAGCACTACCCCAGCGTGCTGACCTCGCACGTTGCGGTGCTCTGCCAGACGGACACGCGCTATTTCGTCAACACCGAGGGCTCGCGCATCGAGCACGGGCGCGGTTTCGCGCGCGTGGTGATCACGGCTTCGGCCAGGGCCGCCGATGGCACGGACCTGAGCGCCTTCGAGACATTCGAAGCCGTCGATGCGGCCGGGCTCCCCGACGATAAGGCGATACTGGCGGCCATCGACCGCACGGCCGGTGACGTTGCGGCGCTACTGCGCGCGCCCGAAGCCGAGCCGTTTGTCGGCCCGGCGATCTTCTCCGGCCGCGCGGCGGGCGTGTTCTTCCACGAGATCTTCGGGCACCGCGTCGAAGGGCACCGGCAAAAGGACGAAAGCGAGGGCCAGACCTTCACCAAGAGCGTCGGCACGGAAGTCCTGCCGGACTTCCTCTCGGTGGTGTTCGACCCCACTCTCCACAAGGTTGGCGGGGTGGATCTGAACGGCTGGTACGACTACGATGACGAGGGCGTCAAGGGGCAGCGCGTGACGGTAGTCGACAGAGGCGTGCTGAAGACGTTCCTGATGTCGCGTTCGCCCATCCGCGGCTTCGATCGCTCCAACGGGCACGGCCGGCGGCAGCCGGGGTTTGAAGTGGTATCGCGCCAGTCGAACCTGATTGTGGAATCGACTAACGCGGTGACCGAAGCCGCGCTGCGCCAGATGCTCATCGGCGAAATCAAGAAGCAGAACAAGCCCTACGGCCTCTACTTCCGCGACATCACCGGCGGCTTCACTACCACGCAGCGCACCGGGTTGCAGGCGTTCAAGGTGATTCCGGTGATGGTGTACAAGGTGTATGCCGACGGCCGGCCGGACGAGCTGGTGCGCGGCGCGGACATCGTGGGCACGCCGCTGGCGAGCTTCGCCAAGATCCTGGCGACTTCCGACAAGCCCGAAGTATTCAACGGATATTGCGGCGCCGAATCGGGCAGCGTCCCGGTGTCGGCGGTTTCGCCCGCGATACTGGTGTCGGAAATCGAGATTGAAAAGAAGGCCAAGTCGCAGGACCGGCCTCCGCTGCTCCCCGAACCTACGTCCATGGAAACCAAAGGGGGCTCCCAGTGAGGCGCCTGCTGCTGGGAGCCGCGGTGCTGGGAGCGGCCATGGCATGGAGCGGCCAGGCGCCCGCGCCCGATCCAGTGCTCCGGGCCATGCACGATGAGATGGAGCGCTCGCGCACGCTGACGGTCTCCAACCTCGAGGCGCCGTATTTCATCGAATACCTGATGGATGAGGAAGAGGATTTTAGCGTCACGGCCAGCCTGGGCGGCCTGGTAGCGCGGCGCCACGGGCACTTTCGCTCGCCGGAAGTCCACGTGCGCGTGGGCGATTACAAGTTCGACAACACCAACTACTCGGGCAGCGGTTTCACATTCGGCGCGCGCTACGACCTGGAACAGTTTCCCCTGGAAGACGACTACCCCGTGCTGCGCCGGTATTTCTGGTTGCAGACCGATTCGGCCTACAAGTCGGCGGTGGAAGCCATCTCCCGCAAGCGGGCGGCCCTGCGCAACCTCACGGCCGGCGAACAGCTCGACGATTTCGCGCACGCCGAGCCGGTGCACTACATCCGGCCATTCCCCAAGCTGGCCATCGATGAAGAGGCATGGAGCGACCGGGTGCGCGCGCTCTCCGCGATTTTTGCGCAGTATCCCGAGGTGAAGAATTCCACCGTGGTTCTGGAATCCGGCGACGGCGGGTACTATCTGGTGAATTCCGAGGGCACCGAGGTGCGCGCGCCGGAAAGCGCCACCTACTTGCGGGCGCAGGCCACCGCGCAGGCGCCCGACGGCATGACGGTGCGGGACGCCGTGGCGTTTCACTCGCTGGACGCGGTGCGTATGCCCACCGATGCCGAACTCGAC
>JBAWDI010000717.1:0-3871 GCA_049590695.1 Bryobacteraceae bacterium | reverse complement strand
GACTTCGAGGAGGCGCTCAAGCGGAACCAGATCTGTCTTTGAAGCGGTGAGGGCTGGAATTCGCAAGCTCGCCAAGCGTGGTTTGGAGGTGGACCTCGAACGAATTGGTCCTCGGGATCACAAGGTTGTGATGCTATGGCAACCTATGAATCTCGATAGCGCCGTTCTCTTCCCATGCCGCCAGCGCGCCGCCGGCAGGCAGGCTGCAGAGTGAGGGGAACGCACCGCCGCCCGAGAGCACGTCAACCTTGCCGTCATTCCAGGCTTCGAGCTTCGTACCGTTGGACCATAACGCGTAGACCCGGTTTCCGCTGAGCGCAAGCGCCACATCTTTGCCCGTGCCCACTTGCCGTTCCGGTTGGCCAGGCTCCGCCAGGAAGATGTTCCCGTCACGCCGCCACGCGGTCAGGATTCTAGCGGGCGATACAGCCAGGCCGCCTCCGTCCATCGGGCAGGCGTCGAGTTGCCACGTGCCGTTTCCGAGTTTCTCGGGAGTCGAGAAGGTCACGCCATCGCGCGAAGCCGACAGGTACATGTCGCGCGCGCCACCCAGCGAATTGCGCCACATCACCAGGAGCCGGCCGGAAGCGTCGATCGCCACCGAGGGGTGGCAACATTCGCAGATGCTGCCGCCGGGCGATTGATAGACCTCGATGTTCTTCGACCATGTGGCGCCGTCGTCCATCGAGCGGGCTGCGTACAGCTTCGTGCCTTTGGCGCCGCGCTTGTCGAGCCATGCGGCGAAGAGCGTGCCTTTTCCGTCGGCGGCCAGCCCGTGCAAACCTTCGGTGGCGGAGCCGGGGACGTCGTTGATCGTCTTCGCTGCGGACCAGGTTTTCCCGTCGTCTTTCGAGCGCCACACAAACAGGTCGCCATCGGAGGGCAGGCCGTGGGCGTGAGGGCCTCCGTCCGGAATCTTGCCGGCCACCGCGGTGATGACGATGGTGTTTCGGGAGAGTGCGACGCGAGGGCCGCGATGACGGCTCAGCGGAATGATGCCCGCTTCGGCGACTTTGGCGGGCATCGAAAAGGTCTTGCCGCCATCGAGGGACGCGCTGAAGTAGATCGCCTTGCCCGCCCCGAAGGTGAGTACCACCATCGACGAGTTGGCGGCCATCTGCGGCTCCCGCGCCGGCGCATCCGGTCCCATGGGACCAATCTGCACCGCAAACATCGCGGAGAGAAGGAAGGGAATCACGAGTCCTCCTCAGAAATGCAGCCGCAGCGCCAGTTGCATCGATCGCGGATCGTTGACCGCGGTCACCTGGCCAAAACTGGACGATGGGTTCGACGGGAATGCGCCCGTGCCGAACACGCCGTTCAAGGTCACGCCGTTGACGTGATTGGTGAGGTTGAACGCTTCGGCCAGGCCCTCCAGCCGGAGCCTTTCCGTAATTTGGAAGCTGCGGCTCAACCGGGCGCCTACGCTGAATGAATCGAACCCCGATCCTGCGTTGCGGTTAATGAAAACCCCGTTGATCGTGGGCCGGGCGGCGGTGCCCTGAATGGTGTTGGCCCCGGTCGTGATGTTGAATGGCAAGGCCGAATAATACTGGACCATGGCGGTCAGTTGAAAGCCATGGCTGATGTGCTCCCAGTTGCTACTCGCCTTTCCCTCCGGCGAATGAATCGTGCCGTCAAAAACCAAGCGGTGCCGCTGATCGTCATCGGAGCGGCCGTAGTCCTGCCAGATGTTGAAGTTGTTGATGGGGGCGCTGAAGAAGAACTCGCCGACATTATCGAGCGCCTTCGAATAGGTGTAGGAAACACGGTAGCTACCCCATTGTGCGGGCCTCTCGACAAAAGAAACGTGCAAACCGTCATAGTGGGAATCGGCCAGCGAGGAATACTGGCTATCGTTGCCGAAGTTCGGATTCGGCCGGCATCCGTTATTGCTTCCGGAGGCGATGCACGTGGGCACGTTTTGATTGACGGAAACGATGAGATGCAGTCCGCGCACGTGCTGATAGCCAACGCTCAGAGTGCTGTGCGCGCCGAGCTGTTGCTCCACTTCAAAGCTGCCCTGCTGCGAGTAGGTGTTCTCGATGTGCGGGTCCATGGTGCTGAAGTTGAACAGGACTCCGGGCGGCAGCGTCAGGCTGCCGAGGATGTTCGGAAACACGGGCGCGCACGTCTGCGTAGGCGAAAGACTGATACTGATCTGGCTCAGAGCGCCGACGTTGGTGGTGTTGCCCGCCGAAAGCAGGGCGTTGGCCAGCGCACGCAGGGCGATGCGGTCGTAGAAGAGCCCGTAGCTGCCGCGAATTACGGTCTTCCGCGATGCGAACGGGGACCACGCGAAACCGCCGCGCGGCGAAATGTTGTTGGTATCCGTGGCGATGGTGCGCAGAAACTGCAGATCGTAGCGGAGGCCCAGGTTCAAGGTCAGGCGCGGGCTGACCTTCCATTCGTCCTGCGCGTAGAAACCGATATTGGGATTGGTCTGCGCCACCACGGTGTTGGCAAACGTCTGTGTGAAACCCGAGCTGTTATAGACTCCCGTCAAAAAGTTTGCCAGCGAGGAAAACGCGTAGCTGCCTCGAATCGTTCGGGGGAAGGTGATGGTGTCGTCGTTGTAGAGGAAGTCCATCCCCACGCGAACCGCATGCGCCCCCGCCTCGTAGGAGAGGTTGTCCACGAATTCTCCGAGCTTGTTCAGCCGCCCGGTGGGCGATCCGGAAAGCGTGCCGAAAGACGCCACGCCGGAGATGCTGACGGCCGGGCCGATCGGGTCCGAGGGCGGCGCCTTCAGATCGCTGTTCGTGAACTGCCCGCGGCTTTCGTTGACCAAATGCGGCGAGAGGGTGGCAATGTTACTGACGGCCACGGTCTGGTCGGTGTCGTCCAGGTTGGCGGACGCCGTTGGCGCGCTGAGCCCACCCGCGCCGCGCGAGTTCACGGCGGTCACGTGGTAGAGACTGTATCGCACGCTGAATTGGTCTTTCTCGCTGAATCGATGATCGACCTTGGCGAACAAGTTACTGTTGTGAACCGGATTGGAATAGATGCCGGTGGAAATCCGAGGGCCGGGGTAACCGATGGCGGCCAGCCTCGCGTTGATGACAGCTACATTTGCCGGCGCGATGGTCGTGAGGCCGGACTGGTTCAGTTCCCGCTGCTCGAAGTTGGCAAAGTAAAATGTGCGGTCGTGGACGATCGGGCCGCCCACGCTTGCCCCATATTGCGCCTGCGTGATGGGGAGCGCAATCTGGGCCAGCGCGTTCGTGGCATTGAATCGCTGGTTGCGGAAATAGGCATACAAGTCTCCGTGCAGCGCATTGGTGCCGCTCTTGGTAACCACGTTGATGTATCCGCCCAGGGCGCGGCCGAATTCGGCCTGACCGCCCGAAGTGACCACCTGAAACTCGTTCACCACGTCGAGACCGTAGAAGGCCCCGGTCAGACCGGCGGCATCGTCATTATTGGAAAGGCTGTCGACGATGAAGCTGTTGGAAAAGTTCCGCTGGCTTCCGATGGAAATCCCCTGCCCGGGAACCGCCGAGGTCTCGGCGAAAAGCTGGTTGGCCGCAGTGTTGGTGGGAGACACCCCGGGGATCAGCAAAGCCAGGTCGAGCAGGTTGCGTCCGTTGAGCGGCAGCGACCTCAATTCGGTTTGCGAGACCGTGCCTGCCACCTGGGTGCGCGCCGTCTCCAGCAACTCCGTCTCGCCGCTAACCGTGACTTTGGTCTCCGACGAAGCCACCGCGAGCACGATCGGAAGTTCATAAGCGGACCCCACGCCAACGGTCACGAAACGCCCGGTTTCCGCGAAACCAGCGCCTTGAATCCTGATTTCGTACTCCCCAACCTTGAGGTAGGGGAAACGAAATCTGCCTTCCTTGTCCGTCAGCAGAGCGCTGGTGATATTGGT
>JBAWDI010000716.1:0-2239 GCA_049590695.1 Bryobacteraceae bacterium | reverse complement strand
GGTCAGACGCATTTAAATAAATGCGTCTGACCCCTTTTTGGGCCCTACTGCTCCCGGTCGAGCTTCTGGAGGTGCTTGAGGCTGCTCTTGATCTCGTCGGTGGCGTCCGTAATCTGGTTGGTGTCGTAGATGACGCGCGGCGTGAGGAAGACGATCAGCTCGGTCCGGGCTTTGCTGATGCTTTTCGTGCCGAATGCGGCTCCCAATATGGGAATGCGGTGCAGCAAGGGCACGCCGCTGGAGCTCTGCGAGTAGGTTTCCTGTATGAAGCCGCCGATGGCTACCGTATCGCCGTCCTGCACCGTGATCTGGGTGCTGAAAGACCGGTTCTGGAAGGACGGCGATTGAATGCCGTCCGAAGAAGGCGCTATCGGCGAGCTCACCTGCTGGTCGATCATCATCGTGACCACGCCGCTCGAATTCACCCGCGCGGTGATGGAAAGCGTCACCCCCGTGCTGACGTTGTTCACCGTGTTCGCGAACGGGCTCGTGCCACTCGTCGAGACGCCGCTGACCACCGCCTGGGAGGTGAGCACGGGGACGGACTGACCCACGTTCATGATGGCCGGAATGCTGTCCGTGGCGATGATACTGGGAGCGGATATGACGCGCGCGTTCTGGGTGGCCTCGCTGGTTTCGAGCACGCCCAGCAACTGGTGGCTGTTCAGGACCAGCGCACCCAGGGAGACGCCCAAGCCCCCCGCGCCGGCGGTCGCACTCAGTATGCGAGAGGCCGTACCCCCCGTGTCCTTCTGCTGTAGGTACGAACTGACGCCGGCCGAGAACGCGCCGGTCAGGTCCACCTCGTAGATCTTGGCGTCGATGAGAACCTGGCGGGGCGGCACGTCGAGCTGCCGCAGCAGGGAGTTGATCTGCTCGTACTCCTGTGGCGTGCCCTGAATGAGCAGGGTGTTATCGAAAGGATTGGGTATGACGTGCGGAATTCGGGTTCCGGGCGCCCCTCCTTGATTATTTCCCAGATAGCTTCCGGTGAGGTCGCCGTTAGACCCCGCCCCCAGGCCCGGGTTGGCGCCGGTGCCCATTGAGGCCTGGTAATTCGTGCCTGCATTGAAATTCGCTGCCGCCGCGCCCATGGAGGTGGTTCCGTATGAGCTGCCCATGGCTCCGTATGCGCCGCCCATGGCTCCGTATGCGCCGCCGTAGCCCATGCCGCCGCCGTACCCACCGCCGTATCCACCGCCGTATCCGCCTCCGCCCATGCCGCCGTAACCCATGCCGCCGTAGCCGCCTCCGCCCATGCCGCCGTAGCCCATGCCTCCGTAGCCCATGCCGCCGCCCATGCCCATGCCCATGCCCATGCCGCTGCTCATGGCGGCCAGACTCATCAGCGCCTGAACGTTTCCGGTATACAGCGCCATGATGGCCATGGCCACCGTTTCGGCCCGGCCGTACTTCAAGCGGTAAACGTAATTATTGATCGCGCCGGCCGTGATCTTGACGGGGATATCGAGCTTCTCGATCCACTCCTTCACCTGGGGAAAGATTCCAGGGTTGGGCGCCACCGCGATGATCGTATTAATGCGATCCACCGGAAGGAACTTCACGGAGGTGCTCTTCTCGGAGAACGAGTACGCCTTGAAGACCGAATCGAGATCTTTCACCAGGTCGGATGGGCGGCTGTTCGTGACGTCGAAGAGACGCACCCGCTGGCCGGCGAAGGTGTCGCTGTCGAACATGGCGATCAGCTCCATGGTGCGCTTCATGCTGCGGCTGTTATCCTGGATCAGCAGCAGGTTGGCGGGATCGTAAGTCGACATCGAGGCGCCTTCGCCCAGAAACGGCTGGATGAGCTTGGACAGCTCCGCGGCCGTGGCGTACTTGAGAAACACCAGGTTCAGGATCATGCGCTCGTCGTCGGGGAGGGTCTTGGGGTTGACGTCCGTCATCGGTGCGAGTGGGAGCTGTGCAATCTTGTTGATCGGCACGATGCGGTAGAGGTCGCCCACCTGCACGATGGCGGCGCCATTTACGCGCAGAATGGTCTCCAGCAGCGGCATCAGGTCCACCGCCTTCACTTCGCCGTAGGTGTAGATGGTCACCGCTCCGTTAACGCCTTTATCCAGAATGTAGTTGATCTTCAACCGCTTGGCGAGGATGTCGATCATCTCGGTGAGAGACACGTTGGGAAGCAGGAACCCGCCGTTCTCGGTGAGGCGCCCCGGCTGAGTGGCGCTGGGGGTGGCCGGCGTGCCCGGCGCATTCGTCGGCTGCTGCGCCG
>JBAWDI010000715.1:0-2150 GCA_049590695.1 Bryobacteraceae bacterium | reverse complement strand
TGCGGGGCCGGAGACTACGACTACAAGCCGGTCCTGGAGGCCCTGCGGCGCCGCAACTACGCGGGATGGGTATCGCTCGAAGCTTTCGACTTTACGCCCGGCGCCGAGCGGCTGGCCAGCGAATCTCTGCGCCATCTGGAATCGGAGATCGCCAAACTGCCAATATGAGCCACTACGTTGTTACGGGAGGCGCGGGGTTTATCGGCTCCGCGATTGTGCGCAGCCTGCTGCGCGAGGGCGCTGGCCGGGTGGTGGTCATCGACAACCTGCTGACCGGGCGCGAATCGAATTTGGAGGAAGTGCGCGGGTCCGTCGACTTCCAACGCGCCGACATCCGCAGCTACGAAGAGATCGCGCCCATCATCCGCGGCGCGGCGGTGGTATTCCACGAAGCCGCCATTCCGAGTGTGCCGCGGTCCATCGACGACCCCGTGCCGTCGCACGAAGTGAACATCGACGGAACCTTCAACGTGCTGCGCGCGGCTCGGGAAGGACAGGCGGGCCGCGTGGTATACGCCGCATCGTCCTCCGCCTACGGCGACACCGAGGTGCTGCCCAAAGTGGAAACAATGACACCGCGCCCGAAGTCGCCTTACGCGTTGCAGAAGCTGGTGGGCGAATACTACTGCGCGGTTTTCTCGGGCGTCTACGGACTGGAAACGGTGGCGCTGCGCTACTTCAACGTGTACGGCCCGCGGCAAGACCCATCGAGCCCCTATTCGGGCGTGCTTTCGGTTTTCATGAAAGCGATTCTGGAGCGGCGCTCGCCCACGATTTTCGGCGACGGCGAGCAGTCGCGCGACTTCACCTACGTGGAGGATGTGGCCGAGCTCAATCTGAAAGCCGCCCGCGCCGGCAATGTTGCGGGCAAGCTCTACAACGGCGGCAACGGCGGCCGGATCACGTTGAACCAGGCATGGGCGCTGCTACAGAAGATGGAGGGAGTGGATATCCCGACTGTCTACGGCGCCCCGCGCGCGGGCGACGTGCGCGATTCCCAAGCCGATACCACGGCGGTCGTGCGCGACCTGGGCCACGCGCCGCGGTTCTCGTTTGAAGAGGGCATGCGGCGCACGCTGGAGTGGTACCGGCGGCAGGGCTGAGAGGATCGCAGCCGGAGGCGGATCCGGCCTCCGCCGGTGACCGGAAGCTGAACGTACATGAGAGGTTGCCCGCGAAGCCCTGGGCTTGAAGGCCGGCGACGTTTGCGGCCCTTGCCTCTCACTCGTACCTGAGCGCCTCCATCGGGTCCACTCGCGCCGCCCGCATGGCAGGCGGTATGGCAGCCGCGGCCGATGCCAGCAGCAGGCTCGCCAGCGGCAGCGCGACGCTCCCGAAGTCCGTTGCCTTCACTTCGAACAGCAGCGACGCCAGCGACCGCGCCAGCGCGAACCCTCCCGCCAACCCGCCGGCAACCCCTATGGCGACGGCCGCCGCGACGTCCCCGGTCACCGTCCGAATCACGCTCGAAACCGGCGCGCCCAGCGCCAGGCGGATGCCGATCTCCTTGGTCCGCCGCACCACCGCGTAGCTCAGCACGCCGTGCAACCCTACCGCCGCCAGCACCACGGCCACCAGCGCGAAGAAGCCCCCCAGCAGCGCCAGCATCCGCTCCTGCAAAATGGTCTCGCCGATGCGCGTGGATTCGAGCGTCATTCCCGTGACGCGCAGCGACGCATCCACGCGCTCGATTTCCCGCCGCAGCGCCGCCGCGATCGCCAGCGGATTTCCGGCCGTCCGCACCTCCACCGTCGAGCCGACTCCACCCGCCGGCTGGTAGACGGTGGGCGCGGAGGCCTCGCGCAGATTGTTGTACTTGGCGTCGCGCACCACTCCCACAATCTCCTGCGCACCGTAATTGCCGTCGTCGTCAACCATCCGCTCAAATCGCTTGCCGAGCGCGTCTTCGCCGGGGAAGAACTGGCGCGCGAAAGCCTGGTTGACGATCACCGCCGCCGGCACTCCCGCCGTGATGTCTTGCCTCGTGAACTCCCGCCCGCTCAGCAAGGGAATCTGCATGGTCGCAAAAAACCCGGGCGAGACCGCCAGAAACCGCGGCCGAATCGGCTCCGGCCCGCGCCCCGGGAAACGCACGGGCGGGCTGATGATGGGTGTGGATGCTCCGCCCATGAGCGCAAAGAGAGATGTGC
>JBAWDI010000714.1:0-1735 GCA_049590695.1 Bryobacteraceae bacterium | reverse complement strand
CTCCTGGACCGTACCCGGCGCCCAGCGCGGGTCCTCCTCTTTCGATTTCTCGAACGCCGGCTGCGTGGCGGTGCAAAAGAGAAAGGTGGAGTGCCAGTTATTTGCCAGATCCTCGATCATGCTGAGGATCGGCTGCACGAACTTGCGTGGCAGAGTTTGCACTTCGTCCAGAATCACGACGGAACGCGCAATGTTGTGGACGCGCCGGAGATCCGCGGGGCCATGGGAGAAAAGGCTCTCGAAGAAGCGGACGGAGGTGGTGACGATGATGGGGGCATCCCAGTTTTCGGTTCCTCGGCGCTTGCAAGGGTTCACGTACAAGCCCTCGTCGTCGCGGGTATCGACATCGCCCGAGTGATGTTCGAGGATGGCGTCTGCCCCGAGCGCATCGATGAACACCTGAGCGTTCTGCTCGATGATCGAAAGGTACGGAATCACAACGATGATGCGGCGCAGATCGGAAAACGCCACAGCTCGCTGAAGAGCGAAGGCCATGGAGGCCAGGGTTTTCGCTCCGCCAGTGGGAACCGTGAGCGAAAAGATGTTGCCGGAGCGCCCCGCAGCCGCGCGGCACGCTTCGAGCACTCCCATTCGCGCGCGCTTCACCGGACCATCCGGGACCTGCGACGCGCGTTTGTGGATAAAGGCGAGCAACCGATCCAGCCGTGAGGCGGCGGAAAGTGATGCGCCTCGTTGACACTCACCGGAAGAGTCGATGCGGTCGGCGTCAACCAGACAACTGAAGAGCATCCGCGTGCGGAGGTCGAAGTTAGCGAGGGTTTGTGAAGAAGGCGGAAGCGAATTGAGACTCGCCAATAATTCGGGGCAGTCCCGGACGGCGGTGCGCCAGAGATCGTCGAGGGCGCCGCCAACTTCGTTGGTGCGTTCCCATAGACCGGCCCTGCCACCCTTCGGGTTGGGCAGACCGGCGTGATGCCCGGCGATCGCGAACGCTGCTTCGAGTGCCTTGGCTTTGCGAGCGATGGCCGCGCCGTGGGCGGAGTGCGGCGCTGGAAGGCTCGCTTCACCGCAAATCTTACGCTGGAATTCGGAGGTGTACTTGCCGAGGTCGTGGAGGAGGCCCGCAGTTCTGGCTGTGAAGTGGAATTCGGAATCCCCAGGCTTCGTTTCTTTAGCAAAGCCTTCCGCAAGCGCCCCGACCTGACGCAGGTGCTCGTTGAGGGGCTGCCAGTGAGCGTCCGGGTGGGTGTCCGGAAGATCGCGGGGGTCGGAGTGCGCCCAGTATTTCATGGTTGCCTGACCCGGTACAGGCCGGAGCCGTGCGGGGGGAGCTTGAAGGTGTAGCCGTCCTTTACCCGGCCGAGGTCTTTTTTCTGCCAGAGATCGCGCAGAGAGCTGGTTCCCGGCAAACCCAGTTCAGCCCAGTCCACGCGAATCTCCAGGAGGGCTTGATTGCCCACGTTGAATACGGCCAGATACTTGGCACCGGCGGCGTCCGAGGTCCATGCGATCTGGTCTCCTCGCTGGAACAGTTGGCGGCTGCGCGTCGCGTTCTGGTCGGCGGCCAGCACTTCGTCGTTGGTCAGTAAGGAAAGCGTGAAATCGTCGTTGCTGGGCAAGTCGCCGCCGAACATGAGGGGGCTGCGCGCAATCGACCACAGGCTGATCAGCGTGCGCTGTTCGTCGCGCGTGAAGCGCGTCGCGCGATCGTCGCCGCGCTCGGCGCGAATTCCGATGCGGCCGAGCGGCAGCATGTCGGCGTCCGGCCAGGCGC
>JBAWDI010000713.1:0-9260 GCA_049590695.1 Bryobacteraceae bacterium | reverse complement strand
CCTCGGGTGTCATGTCGGTTTCTCCGCTTCCTTGGGGTGTGGCTGCCCCTGGTTTGATTATGCCACTGCCGGTGGGTGCGCGCGCTAGGGTTTTCCGCTTCGGCCGCCACCTCTCTGAAACGGCCGGCCGGGATATCGGCGAATGCCGCCGCCCGGCGGGTGCGGGATAATAGCCAGAAGGGTCTTCATGGACTTCGTCGAGCAGCTAAAATCCTCGGTCGATATTGTCGCTGTCGTCGGGGAATATGTGCGGCTGAAGAAGTCCGGCACGCAGCGCTACATGGGGCTGTGCCCCTTCCACAGCGAAAAAACCCCTTCCTTTACCGTCCACGTGGTGCATCAGTTCTACAAATGCTTCTCGTGCGGGGCGGGCGGCGACGTGGTGAAGTTTGTGATGGAGAAGGAAGGCATCGGCTTTTACGAGGCGCTGAAACTCCTGGCCGACCGCTACGGCATTCCCATGCCCAAGCGCTCGCAGTACGCCGACGAGGATTCCAAGCTGCGCGGCGCCATTTTTCAAATGCACGAGCTGGCGCAGGAGAATTTCCGCGCTCATCTCAACTCGCCGGCAGGGGAGGCCGCGCGGGCGTACCTGGCGCGGCGGGGCGTGACGCCGGAAACGGCCGAACAATTCGCGCTGGGATACTCGGACCGCTCGGGACGCGCGCTGCTGCGCCTGTTCGAACAGCGGAATTTCCCCGCGGCGCAAATGGACCAGGCGGGGCTGGTGGGCACGCGGCAGGACGGAAGCAGGTACGACCGCTTCCGCAACCGGCTGATGTTCCCCATTCATAACGAATCGGGCAAGATCATCGGGTTCGGCGGGCGCGCGCTGGCCTCCCCAGAGGGGACCCCGGACGAGCCCAAGTACTTAAATTCGCCGGAAACGCCGATCTATAAGAAGAGCTACGTGCTCTATAATCTGCACCGGGCAAAGGAGGCCATTCGCAAAGACGACAGGGTCATTCTGGTGGAAGGCTACATGGATGCCATCGGCGTTACCGCCGCCGGTTTCCCCGGCGTGGTGGCAAGCTGCGGCACCTCGCTCACCACCCAGCAGGTGCAGGCGCTCAAACGCCACACCCAGAAGATCGTGGTCAACTTCGATCCGGATGCCCCGGGCGCCAACGCGGCGGAGCGGTCCATCAACCTGCTGCTCGAAGAGGGCATGCAGGTCCGCATCGTGGAACTGGACGGCGGTCTCGATCCGGACGAGTACTGCAAACAGCGCGGCGCGGCCGCCTACCAGGAGCGCCTCGAGGCGGCCAAAGGGTACTTTTACTGGCTGGCGGACCGGGCGCGCGCCCGCCACGATATGCGCACCACGGAAGGCAAGGTGGCCGTGCTGCAGTTTCTGATGCCGGCGGTCGAGCGCATATCGGACCGGCTGGAGCGCATGACCATCGCCAACGATGTGGCGGGCTACCTCGGCGTCGAGCGCGGGATGGTGCTGGACAGTTTTCGCAAAACCGTGGCGGAGCGGCGGGAGAAGACTCTGGAAGGCCCCAAGGTGGCATTGCGCCACGACGAACGCATGCTATTGAACGCGCTGCTGGCGCAGCCGGAGATGCGGGGCGAGGTCCTCGGGGAGCTGAAGTCCATGGAGGCCATCGGCGCCTTTTCTTCGCGGCGCATCTTTCAAGCGATTTTCGCGCTCCATGAGGCGGGCGGCCGGTTGAGTTTCGAAGAAGTCCACGCGCGCCTGGAGGAATCGGACCAGAGTTTGCTGGCCCAGGCGGTTCTCAACGAGGATGCGCGGGCTTCGCACGAAGAAGTGCTGGCGGCCATCGAGAGCATGCGCCGCACCGGGGAGCAACAGCGGCGGTCGCAGTTGAAGGCGCGCATTCACGACTCCGAGCGCGCGGGCAATTGGGAAGAGGCGCTCCGGTTGACCGGAGAGTTGCAGGGGCTCGAGCGGGCGCCGCGGGAACGCCGATGACGTGTGCGTCCCCGGTAGTGCGGCGCGCCGTGGTGTACAATAGGCTCGTTTCGGTTGCGTGGGGAATGTGGCGGGGCTTCAGTGGCGCTTGAGGACAAATTCGAAGGGCTGAACCGTCTCGTACAGATGGGCAAGGAGAAGGGCTACGTCTTGTACGACGAGGTCAGCGAAGTCCTGCCCGGAGATCTGGCGGGCGGCGCCGAACTCGAAGACGTGCTGGCCGGCCTGGATACCGCCGGCATCGAAATTCTGGAGGAGCCCAAGGATTTCGAGAAAAAGACCGAGGAGGGGGACGAGCTCGTCGATCTGGACCTGCCCGCCGGCGTCGGCGAGAAGATCAACGACCCCGTGCGCATGTACCTGCGGGAGATGGGCACCGTCCCGCTGTTGACGCGCGAGGGCGAGGTCGAAATCGCGCGCCGTATCGAACGCGGCCAGAACGCGGCGCTCAAATCGCTCGCGCGCGCCCCGCTGATGATCCAGGAGATCGTGTTCATGGGCGATGAAGCGGCCAGGAACTCCGTCTCGGCGCGCGACATCGTCCAGATTCCCGATCCCATCCTGACCGACGAGCTGGTGGAGGAGAAGCGCAAGGAATTCTGCAAGCGCGTCGAGGACATCGCGCGGCATTACAAAAAGACCCTCCAGTGCCGCCAGAAACTTCAGGCGATTCCGCGCGGCATGAAGCCCAAGCAGTACCGGCGTCAATTGTGGGAGTTGGGGCGGCTGATCGTGCGCACTTCCCGCCTCGTGCGGCGGATCAAGTTCCAGACGCCGGTGATCCGCCGCTTGATCGACCGCATCCGGGCGGCGGTGGATGAGCTGAAGCCGCTCGAGCGAGAGATCGCCCGCGTCCAGAAAAAGCTCGAAACGTGGCCGGGCGCGCGCGCCGAAGGCATCAAGGAACTCCGCAAGGAGCAGCGCAGCCTCGGCCAGCGGCTGCAACAGAGCGAAGAGCGTTTTGGAGCGTCGGCGGCGGAGCTGCGGCGCACTCTCGAGATCATCACGCAGGCCCACCAGGAGGCGGAATGCGCCAAGAAGGAGCTGATCGAGGCCAACCTGCGCCTGGTGGTGAGCATCGCCAAGCGCTACACCAACCGCGGGCTGCAATTCCTCGACCTCATCCAGGAAGGCAACATCGGGCTCATGCGGGCCGTGGACAAGTTCGAGTACCGCCGCGGCTATAAATTCTCCACCTACGCCACTTGGTGGGTGCGGCAGGCCATCACGCGCGCCATCGCCGACCAGGCGCGCACCATTCGCATTCCGGTCCACATGATCGAGACCATCAACAAGCTCGTTCGGACCTCGCGCCAGATGATCCAGGAGCTGGGCCGCGAGCCCACCAACGAGGAGCTCGCCAAACGGCTGCAACTGCCCGTCTCAAAGGTGCGCAAGGTGCTGCGCGTGGCGCAGGAGCCCATTTCGCTGGAAACCCCCATCGGCGAAGAGGAGGAATCGCACCTCGGCGACTTCATCGTGGACGCCAACGGGATTTCTCCCTCCGACGCCGTGATCAATCTGAACCTGCGGGAGCAGACCGCGCAAGTTCTGAAAACCCTCACGCCGCGCGAGGAGAAGATCATCAAGATGCGGTTCGGCCTGGACGATGGTAGCGAGCACACCCTCGAGGAAGTGGGGCAGAACTTTGCCGTCACGCGCGAGCGCATCCGGCAGATCGAGGCCAAAGCGCTGCGCAAGCTGCGTCACCCCAGCCGCAGCCACCGCCTGCGGGCATTCCTGGAGAACGGCGCCTAAGAACTGACGACCAGAAGCGATCGTCTGCCCCACGCCCGGTTCCGGACAACTCTTCCCATAAGCCAACAGCCAGCGCGTCATAATTGCGCGTGCCTGCACGCACTTGCGGGGCGAATCAGCTCCTGAATCTGCTCGACAGCCTGCGCCATGCTGGTGAGCAATCGATCCGGCTGAGTGCGTTCGAAACGCGCCTTGGCCTTCTTCGTGTCGCCACTGAACCCCCAGACTCCGACTACCAGCTTGGGCTTGGGAAAGCGTTCCCGAACCAGTTTGCACATCGCCCGCGCGGGTGAAAAAGCATAGGGCGGCACTGAGGAGATGCAGATGACATCGTCTGGTCTCGTCTCCAGCAACGCCAGCATCTCCAGAAGGGAAGCGTGGGCCACCGGAAGACACAGGGCCGCGTGGCCCGCCCGCTCTAGGATCTGCGCCAGCATGGCGGCCGCGACCTCATCGGCCCGGTCGTTGGCGGGAAGGCAGAGTATCCTGGCGGCGGTCGGCTCGGCCGGGACCGATGGCGCCGCGGCATCTTCGGCGGGGGATGGAAGGGGCTCCGGTTGGTACTCCGAAAGCTCGGTAATCATTTCATTGATGCTGAGAAAAAGGAACTCTTCCCGGGTTGGGTCAATCGCCCCTTTGTGGCGATCCTGCTCGGCTAGGCTCAAAGCCGGTATCAGCACCGAATCGTATAACTCGACCAGGGATTTTTCTTTCAAGCAGCGGGTCACAATCGCGTGCGCCTCCGGTTGGTCCATCGCCAGCAAGCGCTGGTAGATCTGAGCTTCCGGCACGAGGACTATTTCATCCCCCAGCAGGGTATGAAGAAACGAGAGTTGCGGAACGTAGCGGCCCAGCACCACGACGCAAACCGTAAGAGGCGTAGACAGGATGAGACCGGCGGGTCCCCACAGAAGAGTCCAGAAGACAGCCGCCACCAGCAGCGCCAACGAAGAGATTCCCGTGTTCGCCCCGTAAAGCCACGGCTCGACGAAGTTGGCAATCATCGTTTCGAGGCCGGCAAACAGCAGGAACGCCAGCAGGGGCGGCACCCAACTGTTAAAAGCCGCCAGCGAGAGTGCGATCGGCAACGAGGCGGCAATCATGGTGCCGACATACGGCACGATGCGCAGGATGCCGGCGACGACTCCCCATAGCGCGGGATTGGGCACGCCAATCAAGTACAGACCGAATCCAAACAGAGTTCCAAAGCAGGTATTGACCAGAATCTGCATCGACAGGTACCGGCTGACACGTTGCGCCGCGTCGTCGAGCGCTTGCGTCATCATATTGATCTGGCCGAGCCCGACCAGCCGGAGCAGACGATTTCTCAAATCGAATCTCTTGGCCAGCATGAAGAACGTGAAGATGAGGACCAGTCCTGCCATTCCCAGAGGCCGAAGAACGGGCTGGACCATCTCGCGAAGGTAGTCCAATCCACTAGCCGGCTCTGGCACAATCTCGACAGGCACAGGAGGCGCGGGAGTGCTCGGCGCACTGCGCTGTCTCCGATTCGGCGCCGGAGAGGGTGCGCCCAGGCCGGCGAGTTCGCTCCCAATTTCCCTCAGGCTGTCGGCCGCAAGGCCGAATGGTCCCGTGGTGGGAAGGCGAAGCGCTTCCATCTTGGCGTGAATGTTCTGGCTGTACCCGGGGATCTCCTCGGCGACGTCCACGAGCTGAACTGCGATGATCCAGCCAACGCAGCCGGCCACCGCCATCGTTACCAGGACGGTCGCAACGACCGACGGTACGCGGCCGATATGCAATCTTTCGAGGCGCGCGACCACAGGGGTCAAAACGAACGTCAGAATGAGAGCAAATGCCAGGGGGATCAGAACGGTGCGGGCAAAATACAGCACCGCGATGGTGCCAAGCAGCGTGACCATGGCCCACTGATTGGAGTTGGGGAGGTGGTGGTGCGATGCGCCGAGGTCCACCGCGCTTGTGGCGGGACCCCTCTCGGGACGCTTGAGGAAGGACAGCCGGTTCCAGGAGAAAGCCATGTTAGAGTCAGTTCACCGATTGCAGCAGCGCGTCGATCTTAGCGATGTATTTCTTGGCGCGCTCGGATTCCGCCATGTCGGGGTTGAGCGTGATGGTATCGGAGAAGTGCTTGCGCGCCGGCACCAGCGGCTCCACCGCGCCCGAGGCCTGCGCCTTGCTGGTGTAGCTTAGCGCCAGCGCGAAGTGCGCGTAGGGGTCGGATGGGTCGTAAGTGAGAGCCTTCTGGCAATAGCCGATGGCCGCGTCGAAATTGTCGAGCAGCCGCTGGCTGTCGCATAGGCCGAAATACGCCAAGCTGCGGAGGTCCTGCCAGACATCGCGCTGCGCCGCGCGTTTCTTGCGGCCGAATCCCACCAAGAACCCGAGCACGTAGTAATTCATTTTGCCCGCCAGTTTGCTGTCGAAATCGCTCAGGTTCAGGTACTGCTGGTAGGCATCGGAGGCGTCCCGATACTTGCCGCTGAGGCGCAGACTCTCCGCCAGCCAGAAATGCGCTTCGGCATTGGTGGGGGTGAGCGCGATGGCCTTACGCGCGGCCTCGATGGAATCCGGGTAGAGCTCCTTCATGCGCAGCGCCTGCGCCAGCAGGTACCAGGCCAGCGCGTACTTGGGGTCGCGCTCGACCACCGCGTTCAACTGGCGGATGGATTCGTCGAGCGCTCCCTTATCCAGCAACATGCCACCCAGGGTGGCGCGCGCCTCCAGATAATCCGGATCGATCTCGATGGCCCTCCGCATCCACTTTTCGGCGTCCTGGTCCTGGAAGAGATCGCGGTAGACTCGGCCCAGGTAGAGGGCCGCCTGGCTGTAGTTGGGGTCGGCCTGGAGCGCGGCCTGAAAGCTCTCGACGGCCTTTTTGTAGTTGTCGGGCGTTCCCTTGTTGTAGAGTTCCAGTCCCTTGTCGAACTGCTCGACGGCGGCGCGCGGGCGGCGGCGCACGATCAGAATCTTCAGCGTGACGGTGACCTCCTGCCCGGGATACACCATCTCCTCGCGCGGGCCGTCGGGCTCATAGCCCATGTGGACCCCCATGACCGTGTGCGCGCCGGGGCGCAATCCCGGCAGGCGCAGCGGCGTCCCCTTGTTGACCACTCCCACCGTCGCGCCGTCCACCGAGACTTCGACTCCGTCCATGTTGGTTTCGAAAATCAAAGTGCCCTCTTTGGGCGGCGGAGGGGCGCCCGGACGCGCGCCGTTGGGCAGGTAGGCGAGCAGCATGTTGGGGTCGTAACTGCCGCGGTCGGAGGTGGGGTTCTGCTGCGCGTTGGTGGCCTCGCGCACGTTGCGGTAAACATAGTCGGCGAGCTCGTCGGCGGTTACAATGCCGTCGCCCGACTCGTCGGCGGAGCCTTCGAGCCCTTTGACCACGTAGTAGGTGAAGATGCCGTGGCCGCCGCCCCAATCGGCGCTCTCGAAGGAACGCTCGCGGTCGCGGCTGGCGGTGAGCGAGAACATGGAGCTGTTCAGATCGAGCAGCGCGCGGCTCACCGCGGCGCGGTCGGCCTCGGGGGTGATGGCTCCGCTGTGGCAGGCGTCGGTCAGCAGCACCTTCCATTTGGCCTTGATGCGCGCGCCGATCACCGAGCCGAGCGTCTCCATGGAGTATCCGGTGCCCGCGATGTTGGCCGGGTCCAGATCGTAGGGGGCCAGGTACGCCCGTCCATTGGAGATGAAACCATGGCCGGCGAAGTAGACCAGCACGCGGTCGTCGTCGTGCGCCACCGATGGCAGCCACTCTTCGAGCTCGTGGCGGAGGTTGGCCAGCGTGGCCCTGGCTCCTACCAGCTTGTGGACGTTCTCGGCGTGGAAGTTGCCGCCCTCCGGGCTGATGAGAATCGAATACATGGATTCGGCGTCGCGCTCGGAGAACTGCAGTTGATCTTTGGCTGCGAGGTTCTTGTAAGTGGCAATCCCCACCACCAGCGCGTAGGAGCGCGGAATGGAGACGGCCGCGGGCGGCACCGTGGGCTTGACCTCGGCCGCGCCGCTCTCGTATTTCAGATCCCGTTGCTGCTTCTGCGGCGGCGGGGGCTGCGCCGGCAGCATGCCCGCCGCGAGTGTCAATATCGCCAATGTTCGAAAGCGCATGGCTGTCACCTGTGGGCCACTCGGAACTCGTAAATCACCGGACCGCCGATGGGCGCCGGAGACGCGACCACGGAGGAATCCTGATCGCGGATGAACATCAGCTCGCGCGAGGCGGCACCGGGCACTCCGCTCAAATTCTCCGGCAGTTTCTCGGCCGGCTTAACGCCCTTCGCCCCCGCCGAGCTGTCCACGCACTCGCCGCGAGCTTTGAAAATAGTGTCGTCGCAACGCGGCGTCAGGCGGGGCGGAACCGGGCCGCTCTTGGGCGGCGGTGGCAGGGGCTGATACTTGGGCTGCGCGCCCAGCGAGAGGGGTGTCACCAGCCAGTAAAGGACGTCGTAGCCCGGCGGCCCGGTGATCCGAAACAAGCCCTGCGTGGCCGGAACCACGTACACCTTCCCCGCCTCGATGCGGTTCTGCTCCCCGGTATCCTCGCGCGGAAACAGCGTCTCGTAGTTGCCCGAAGTGGCTTGATCCATCACGTAGAGGTAGCCATCGAAGTTGGCGCGAAATCGAAAGCGCACGCGGTCGCCGGTGTCGAACACCAAGCCCGGATCGACGGCCCGCCAGTTCTCGTGCTCCAGCCGCTCGAGCGTGAGTTCGATGCGGTTCGGGCCCTGCGCAAGTTTCTTGGTCTGGCCGGCGGCAGTGGCCGTGGCCAGCGTGGCGAACACGGCGATGGCCGCGAATTTACGCTTCATCGAGCGTCTCCCTCCAGAGCTTTCAGCGATCGGCTTTCAGCTATCAGCTAAAACCAAGGCCGGTGGCGGCGGCCAGCCCGGCGTGCGCCGGTAGCTGAAAGCTGAAAGCTGACCGCTGAAAGCTATTCATGCTTCAGCGTCACATCGGCCACCAGGCGCGACTCGGGGCTGCCGGTGGGATTGACGACGTAGACAGCTTTCTCCTTCTTGTCTCCCGGTGTGGAATCGTCCACTTTCTCGAAGACCAGGTCGCGCGCGTAGACCTGGTTGCGCAGACGGCCCACCACCGCGTCGTCCACCGGGGACAGGGACGCGGTGAGCAAGTGCTTGGGCGGTTCGTTGGCTTCGGCGGGGTGCCCTTTGGGCCCGGGGCCGGCGCTTCCCAACGAGTAAATCAGTTTTTCCAGGCTGGGCTCGGGTTGGCGCGAGAGCACAATGAAGAGGCGCTCCTCTCCGGCTTGCTCATCGAAGGCAAAGTGGCCCGGCGGCGGCGGTATCAGGTACTGCTGGCCGCTGGCAACGCGATTGGAGCCGTCCGCAATTTCGGCGCTGGGGAACAGCACTTTCCACGAACCGCTGGTGCCTTTCATGACGATATACAAGTACCCCTCGTCGTTCGACTGAACAGCCACGCGGATGTGGTCGCCGGAGCGGAAGACGGTATCGGGGTCGACTTCCCGGTACTCGTCCCCGGCGTTGCGCAGAAAGCTGTAGCGCAGTCCCAGCGGTTTTTCCGGTGAATAGGCCACCGGAACGATGGCCGCCCGGGCCGA
>JBAWDI010000712.1:0-15303 GCA_049590695.1 Bryobacteraceae bacterium | reverse complement strand
GCCCAACCTTCATGCATCGCCTCCCCGTCGAAGACGCGCGCCGGCTTCAGCAGCATGGCGGCGGGCGCCTGCGCCTGGGCCGCCAGCGGAGCCACGGCGAGCAGGAGACAGATGGAAAGGGAACGGTGGAGTGACATGGGGTGATTATAAGCCGATTTCCGGCTGGAAGCGTTCCGCTGGCCGCTCGGGAGTCGGAATCGGGACGGATGAATAAGATCCGCACGCCGCGATGAGCGCTGAAATGAGGGCAGGTTGAAGACGTTGAAGACCTGCCCCACCTTACTGTTTTACGCCTATTTACGCGTAGAGGCTGATGGTGCTGCCGGTGTATCCGCTTTGGGAGCCAATGCTGCTGGTAGTTGTCGTCTGGTCAGCCGTGCTGCTGTCGGAGTCCGAGGCGCTGGATACGTGCCGATGATGATGATGGCCGTGGTGCGCGGACTGGACGCCGCTGGATCCGCCGTTTTGGAAAGCTGCCTTCATATCGGTCTGCAACTGGGAGAAGGCGGTTTGCGCGTCGGCCAGGTCGCCCGAGCTGAGGGCTTTGCCGAGGGCGGCGAAGTCGTTCTGAATCGGGTTGTTGCCTGAGTTTGCCTGTTGCTGATTTGAAGACTGGCCACCGGATTGATTGCTCTGTAGAAGCTGTTGTAGCGCCGAGTACGCCTGCTGGGCACCGGCGAGGTCTCCAGATTGGAGCGCACTGGCGAGTTGCTTGAAATCTTGCTTCCATTGATTCGCGGGGCTGCTCCAATCGGTCTGGGCGAGACTGGAATTCGAAAAAATGCTGGAAATGGACATTTTTAACTCCTCTGAGCCAGTTGGTTCGTGAATGCGATCTGTTTCGAGCAAATTCAATCGACCGCTGACAAGAACCTCATCGGCTTTGCCGCGGAAGATTCGACGGATTCAGCCTCGGACGGGGATGGCCCTTTCGAGGGATGCGAGTCGTAGTCAAAGCGTCTTACTACGGCCGCCGCAGCGACACCCAGGTCATCGCCACGCCGATGCAGACGATGACGGCCGCGGAGACCACCGGGAGATAGCGGAAGACGGTGTGCGTGAGGGTCACCACGCCGCCGAGAAGCACGGCGTGCATGGGGGTTCCGCGCGTGCCCACCAGGTACGCGGCCACGATGGTCTTGCCGTGGGCCGGCGAAAGCGCATGGATGGCGCCCAGCGCAAACGAGACCACCATGCTGGCGAGCATCAACCCCCAGCCAATGTCACCCTGGCGCAACAGGCGGGCGAGGTTATCGCCGGCAGAAAAACCGGCAACGGCGGCCGCCGGTTCATTACAATGGTCCTTACGATTGTCGAGCGATGAAACGCGTAGTCACCGCACAGGACGTGCCGGCCGCCGGCGAGCTCCGGATTCCCATCGGGACCCTGGTGACGCCGTCGGCTCGTGAAGTCGCCGAGGGGCGCGGGGTGCGGATCGTCGAGCTGCCTGAAGACCAACTCTCCGCGCTGGCCCCGCCGGAGAAGACTGTCGCCATGGGCGCCGACCACGGCGGCTACCTCTTGAAAGAAGCCCTCAAGCCGATCCTCGAGGAGCTCGGCCTGGAAGTGCGGGACGTCGGTGTGTACGATGAGAAGCCGGCCGACTACCCCGATATCGCCCTCAAGGTGGCTGAGCTGGTGGCCGCCGGCACGGCTACGCGCGGCATCGCGATCGATGGCGCGGGCATCGGCTCCTCCATCGCGGCCAATAAGGTGCCGGGCATCCGCGCGGCCCTATGCTATGATAAAGCTTCCGCTCGAAATAGCCGGGAACATAATGATTCTAATGTGCTTACACTGGGCGCCCGGCTTTTGACCCAGACCCAGGCGGAAGAGGTTTTGCGCACCTGGATCGCCACCCCGTTCGCCGGCGGACGCCACCAGGCGCGCGTGCAAAAGATCCTGGATATCGAGCGGAAATATCTGAGGAAGGACCCGTCTTGAACCAAGCGGAACTCGACCGGCTGGTCGCTCAAATTGGCGAAGAAATCCTGGCGCGCGTGGTTCCCGCCGCGCCGGCTCAGGCCGTCAAAAAAGCCGAGGGCCTCAACCTGCCGGACCAGGTCTGCCCCGGCTGCGTCCAGCGCTGCGCCCAGACCTGCGCGCGCAACACCAGGGAGATCATTGCGGCCGGCGCGGACCGGGTTTCCGCCAGCGAGCGGCTGACCAAGATCGACCCGGGCATCGCATCTCTCATCGACCACACCATCCTCAAGCCCGAAGCCACCCGCGCCGATCTCGTCAAGGTCTGCCGCGAGGCCCGCCAGTACCATTTCGCCAGCGTGTGCGTCAACCCCTACTGGGTGCCGCTGGTGCGCGCCGAACTGGCCGGGTCGCCGGTCAAGATTTGCACCGTGGTGGGTTTCCCGCTGGGCGCTACCTCGACGGAATCCAAGGTGGCGGAAGCCGGCATCGCCCTGCGCGACGGCGCGCAGGAAATCGACATGGTGATCAACGTCGGCGCGCTGCGCTCGGGCGACAACGAAGCCGTCAAGTCGGATATCCGGCAAGTGGTGAAAGTGACGCACGAAGCCAAGGCCATCGTGAAGGTAATCCTGGAGACGGCGCTGCTCGACGATAACCAGAAAGTCATCGCCTGCACGCTCGCGAAACTGGCGGGCGCGGATTTCGTCAAGACTTCGACCGGTTTCGGCCCGTCGGGCGCCACCGCGCACGATGTGGCGCTCATGCGTAGCGTGGTGGGGCCCGAGATGGGCATCAAAGCCGCCGGCGGCATTCGCACCCTGACGGATCTCCAGGCCATGACCGCCGCGGGGGCCACTCGCATCGGCGCCAGCGCCAGCGTGAAGATCGTCGAGGCCACCGCCGCCTGAGCGGCGCGTCATGCACTCCACCCGCAAAGCCTCCGTCCGGTTCCGCGAAAGGTCCGAGTTGCTGGACTTCCTGCTGGAGGTCTCGGCGGCCACCACGCAGACGCTGGATCTGGACCATCTGCTCGCGAGCGTCGCCGAAATCATCCAGAAGGTGCTGCCCTACGACCTGTTCGCGATCCTGCTCTACAACGAGCGGCGCCGGGATCTGCGCATCCGCTACGGCGTGGGCCATCGCGAGGAAGTGGTCCGCGACATCGCCCTGGCGCTGGGCCAGGGCATCACCGGAACCGCCGCCGCGCGCGGTGAGCCGCTGCTGGTGGGCGACGTGCGCAACGATCCGCGGTACCTGAACACGGTGGACGCGGTGCGCACGGAGTTGGCCGCCCCCATGACCGCGCGGGGCAAGCTGGTGGGCGTCATCGACCTGCAATCCACTCGCCTCCACGCCTACACCGAATACGACCGCGCGCTGCTGCGCCTCATCGCCGCGCGCGTGAGTATCGCCATCGACAACGCGCGCCTATACCGCCGCGTGGACCGCCAGAACCGCACGCTCAAGACGCTGGCCAACATCTCGCGCGAGTTCTCTTCCATCCTGGATCTCAACGAGCTGCTGGGCAAGATCGCCAGCACCATGCGCAATCTGATTAATTACGACGCTTTCAGCATCCTCCTGGTGGACCCCGACGCCAGGGCGCTGCGCCACCTTTTCAGCATTCGCTACGACAAGCGCGTCAATATCGACAATGTTCCGCTGGGCAAGGGACTCACCGGCGCGGCGGCCGAATCGCGCGAGGTGGTGCGCGTCGACGACACCACCAAGGACCCGCGCTACATCGCCTCGCACACCGATATCCGCTCCGAAGTGGCCGTGCCGCTGGTCGTGCAGGACCGCGTGGTGGGCGTGATGGACCTGGAGAGCGACCGCGTCGGCTACTTCACCGACGATCACGTGCGCACGCTGGCGCTGCTGGCGCCGCAAGTGGCCAGCAGCGTGGAAAACGCGCGCCTCTATCAGGAGCTGGCCGCGCGCGAGCGCCGCATGGAAGAGGACCTCCAGGCCGCGCGCGAGTTGCAGCAGGTCCTTCAGCCGGATGCCGCGCCGGAAATCGAAGGCCTGGATGCGGCCGTGCGCCTGCGCCCGGCGCGCGCCATCTCGGGCGATATCTACGACATCTTCGAGCAGCGCGACCGCCAGACCGTGGTGGCCTTCGGGGATGTCAGCGGCAAGGGCGCGGCGGCGGCCCTCTATGGCGGCCTGATGAGCGGCCTGTTGCGCACGCTGGCCCCGCGCCGCCGCCGCCCCGCGGAGCTCATGCGCGCGCTCAACAACGCCCTCATCGAACGCAAGGTGGAGGCCCGCTACGTCACCCTCTGCGTGCTGTTGTGGGACCCGGCCACGCGTCAGATCGTGATGGCCAACGCCGGCGCCCTGCCGCCCATGATCTGCCGCGGCGGCGAGATCCTCAAAATCCGCGTGGAAGGCGTTCCGCTCGGTCTGCTGGATGCCCGCGAGTACGAAGAGGTCCCCTTCCAGGCGGTGTCCGGCGATGCCATCGTACTCTACTCCGACGGCATCACCGACCACATGGACGCCGACGGCCACGATTACGGCCGCGGCCGCCTGGCGCAAGTGGTCCGCGCCCACTGTCGCAAGCCCGCCGCCGAGCTGGTCGCCGCCATCTTCGACGACCTGGATAAGTTCTCAACCACCGCTTTCGACGACCAGACGGTGTTCGTCATGAAAGTGAAGTGAGGGGCGCGACAAATACATGCACGTGCATGTATAATTGAATTGTGAGGACCACCATTGAGATCAAGCCAGAGCACCGCGCCAGGCTCTTGGAACTCGCGGCGCGTAGGGGGGAGAAGGGCTTCTCCTCGGTAATCGCCGAGGCCGTGGAAGTCTACCTCGCAGGCAGCACGGATCAGGATCGGTTCCGAAAGCGAGCATTGCGTCTTCGCGGCACGCTGCCGCACGATGAAGCGCGGCGGCTGCAACAAAGTTCGGAAGCTCTGCGCGGGTTCTGGCGATGACCGTCGCCGACACGGATGTGCTCATCGACTTCCTGGCCGGGGCGGAGCCGGCCGCTGAGTGGGTCGCAACCGAACTGGAACGCGGCTCCCTGCTTACCACCGTCATAACCCGCTTCGAACTGCTTTCCGGCGCTCGCAACTCACGCCAGGAGAATTCCATTCGCCAACTGCTGGCTGCGGTGCCGGCGCTGGAACTGGGCGACGAAGCTGCCGACAAAGCGGCCGAAGTGAGACGGTCGCTGGACCGTTCAGGCGCTCCCATCGGGATGGCGGACAGCCTCATAGCCGGAATCGTGCTGGTACACGGCGGCGTACTCCTGACCCGGAATCGCCGGCATTTCGAGCGCGTGCCGGAACTCCGGCTCGCCGATCGGAAATAGCTGCCGGCTCGGGAGAATGGAATGGACTGATGTGGTGCGCCCGGCGTGACTCGAACACGCGACCTTCTGGTTCGTAGCCAGACGCTCTATCCAACTGAGCTACGGGCGCTCGCGCAAGCAACCAACTCTTCCACTGTAGCCAACCGCCCGGGGGTTGCGCAACCGGCCACCCCCATCTGCCACAATGGCAGTGTCGCCATGACCGACCGCCTCTATTACACCGATTCCTACCTGCGCCAGTTCACCGCGCGCATCGTGGAACGCTCCGCCGACGGGCGCACCGTCTACCTCGACCGCACCGCCTTTTATCCCGCTTCCGGGGGCCAGCCCTGCGACACCGGGGCCATCGCCGGCGTCCCCGTGCTGGACGTCGCCGACGACGGGGAGCGCATCGCCCACCACCTCGCCCGGCCGCTCGATGGCACGGTGGTCGAGTGCGCCATCGATTGGAGCCGCCGCTTCGATCACATGCAGCAGCACACCGGCCAGCACGTGCTCTCGGCGGTGTTCGAAGAGTGGCTCGGATTGCACACCGTCAGCTTCCACCTGGGCGCGGAGAGTTCCACCATCGACCTGGAAGGCGGCGCCGTGGAGCCGGGGGCGGTGCTCGAGGCCGAGCGGCGCGCCAACGACATCGTCTTTGCGAACCGTCCAGTGGCGGTCGATTTCCAGCCTGCCGCGGAGGTCCACGGGCTGCGCAAACCTACGGACCGCGAAGGCACCCTGCGCATCGTTTCGATCGATGGGCTCGACCGCAGCGCTTGCGGCGGAACCCACGTGCGCGCCACCGGGGAGGTGGGGACCATCCTCCTACGCAAGCTCGACAAGGTGCGGCAGACTGTCCGCGTGGAATTCCTGTGCGGCGGGCGCGCGGTGCGGCGGGCGCGCGCGGATTATGAAGCGCTCTCCAAAACAGCCCAACTGTTTTCGGCGCCGCTCGACGAAGTCCCGGCCATGGTGGCGGCGCAGTTGGAAACCGCGCGCGCCCACGACAAGGCGCGGCGCAAGCTGGAACTCGACCTCGCGGCCTATCAGGGCAGGGAACTCTACCTGGCGACGGCCCCGGCCGCCGACGGCCTGCGGCGCATCACGCGGCGCGTCGTGAAGGGCAGCCTGGAAGAACTTCGCGCCATCGCGCAGAGTTTCACGGCGCAGCCGAAAGCCGTCTTCATCGCCACTCTGGCCGACCCTCCCTCGGTGCTGCTGGCGGCCTCGGCGGATGCCGGCATCGACGCCGGGAAAGCCCTCAAGGCGGCCCTCGCCGAAGCCGGCGGCCGCGGCGGTGGAAACGCGCGCATCGCCCAGGGCAGCGTAGCGGAGGCGGCAGTGCTCGATCGGGTCCTGGAAAAGCTCTGAGATACGCGATCGGCGGTCAGCTTTCAGCCACGCCGGCGCGGTAAGCTAATTCTGCTTCCTGGGCGGGGCGGCGCTCTTTTTGGCGACGCTCTTCTTGGCCCCCGCCGTGCCTGCCTTCAGCAACTCCTCGATCTTGTCGCTCAGGTTCTTCTCCTGCCGGTCTTCGGAGAGGAAATTGTCGTCCCCTTCGTATTGCCCGCGGATGATGCCCTGCCGGTCGATAAACGCCAGGATCGGCATGTGCGGAATCAGCATGGGCGGATGTTCCAGCCAATTGATGGCCACTGTCTGATTGTCGAATCCCACGGGAAACGGCGGATTGAATTGCCGGATGAAAGCCGGCAAGTTGCCCCGGGCAGCGTCTTCGATGGCCGAAGCCAGCACCTGCAAGCCGCGCGGGCCATAGGTCGTCTGATCCTTGCTCAGATAACCGATGGTCTTCTGGCAATGCGTGCACCAGGTCAGGATGAACGCCATCACCACCACCTTGCCTTGGTACTGGCTCAGCAGCACCTGTTTGCCGCTGCCGAGGTTGATGGCGAGCTCTGGCGACTGGCGCGGCACGTTGATCGCCTCGACGGCGGGCGCCGTCAGAAAGAGCATGGCCACGGCCGGCGCCAGGAATCGACTCTTCAACATAAACCTCAGTCTATCGCGGCGTCGAGACCTTCCACGCTGGTGACGATGGCGCCTTTCCGGCGGAGCTCGAAACGCCCGTCGTCGCCGGAGCCGGTTACGGAATCGGCGGTCTCGGAAGCCACCGACATCTTCTTCCACTTTTTCTCGAGCGCCTCGCGGTAGGCCGCAAAATAGCGGCGGGCGCTTTCTTCGCTGTCCCATTCGGCGGCGTAGAGCAGCACCACGCGGCCGGCCTTCTTGTTCTCGCGCAGCTCGAAATTGCAGCCGCGCCAGTGCGGCGCGATCTCCGCGGCCCGCTCTTTGCCCAAGAATTGCTCCAGCAGCACGGCGTGATCGAGCTCGCCGAGTTCGCCGCCTACCAGGCTCTTGTAGCCGCGCGGCAGATGAGCGTCGGGAAGTTCCGGATGGGTGGGCTTGACATTCGAGAAGTAATCCTCCGGATGAATCACCTGCTGGGTGGAGACCGGCGCGCGGCGGAAGACTTCGGCGAAGCCCGCCTGCCCGTCGCGCTCGCACACGGCGTTCTGGAACAGCATGCCCGTGGCATAAGGAAACACCAGCGTCAGGCGCATGTAGAGCGGCGCGTTATCGTAGACCGGGAAGTCGCCGCCGGCGCCTTCGCCCAGGCTGCTCATACTGGCGGCGAGCCCGGGCGAGTCCGTCAGCGACCGGCCGTTCTTCCGCGCCAGGTATTCCGACATCAGCCAGGTGGCCTGGCCTTCCATCACCGCCAGCCGCGCCGTGCTTCCGTCGTCGCTCTTGCGGCCCTGGCGGATGAACCGGGCCAGATTGAAATTCTGGTCGGCCAGCGCGTGCGACAGCTCGTGCGCCAGCACCGGCTCCTGCGTGTCCGAAGGCGTCGAGTCGGTGATAAAGAGCTTCTTCTTGTGGTAATCGTAGAAAGCCGCGGCCTGTTCCGTAAGCAGGTCGACGGTGTTCTTGGCGAGGTCGAAATCCTGCGGCACGAAACCGAATTTCTTCAGCGTCAGCTCTTCGGCGCGGATCTCCTCGGGGCTGGCGGCGTCTTTCATCCGCTCCTTGAGGAACGCGTTGATCTTCTCCTTGGTGATGGAATCGCAAGGCACCGGATGGCGCAGCTTCATCCCCGAAATCTGCGTCAGATCCAGGACGATGCGGTTGGCCAGTCCGCAGATTTCTTTGGCGCGCGACGATTGAGCGGGAGCCGCCCCCGCAAACACCAGGAGCAAGAAGACCGCTGCCAGGGTGCGACGAGACTTCATCCTCTCTATCAGGATAATGCGCGCTACAATGAGAGATCAATCCAAGCCATTCATAGGAGAAACCTTTTGGCCGACGACAAGACCTACAAGGCCGAGTATCTGGGGAGCGGCACCTTCGTTTTCAGCAAGCCCAAGCGGAAGAAGAACAAGGTTCGGCAGTCGCAGTTGAAGAACCCGCAGCGCGGCTCGCGCAAGTAGGGGTTATTTCGGTGACAGGCTACGCAACCCCTAAATTCAGAGGCATCCGGTTTGGGGGTTGCGTAGCCTGTCACCGAATTGTCGACCTGATCTGCTACTACTTCATGGACGCGGAGACCGCATAGCGGTGAAACGCGGCCGCACCTGGTCGTGGATCCTGTCCGTTCCGCTGGCCGCGGTTCTGCTCTATCTCTCCCTGCGCGGCGTGGATTGGAAGGGCGTTTGGCGGACCATCGCCGCGGCGCGCTGGGGATTCCTGGCGGCCGGATGCGGGTGCTCCTGCGTCTCGTTTTTCCTGCGCTCGCTGCGGTGGCGAATTTTGCTCAACGCCGAAGAGCGCCTGGGCGTCGGCCTGGTGTTCAGCGCCAGCATGGCGGGATACCTGGGAAACAGTTTTCTGCCAGCCCGCGCCGGGGAACTGGTGCGGACCTTCGCCATCGGCGCGCGTTCGTCTCTGAGCAAGACTTACGTCCTGACCACGGCTCTCTGCGAGCGCCTCATGGACGCGATCGCCCTGGTCTTGTGGAGTTCGCTGATTCTGCTCGGAACCGGGCCGAAGCCGCGCTGGATGGAGGACCTCTCACGCACCACGGCCATTGCGGCCGCGGCGGGCGCGCTGGCCATCGCACTGCTCCCTCATACGGAAAGCCTGTGCCGGAATCTGCTGCGGCGCCTTCCGCTGCCCTACGCGCTTAGGGAGCGGTTGCTGCGCTTCGCCGATCAGGTGCTGCTGGGTGTGCGCGCCTTCCACAACCTGGGCCGCCTTCTGGGTTTCACCGTGCTGACGGTGGCCATCTGGATGACGGACGCTTTCGGCGCGATTTTGATGGCGGACGGCCTGCACCTCCACTTCTCCTTCGCCATGGCCATGCTGCTGCTCACCGGCATGGGCTTGGGGAGCGCGCTGCCATCGACGCCCGGTTATGTGGGGATCTACCAGTTTGTCGCGGTGACGGTTCTGACGCCGTTTGGAATCAGCCGGGATTCAGCCCTGGCATATATTCTGGTGGCGCAGGCATCGGCGTACGTGGTGACGCTCGCTCTGGGCCTGCCCAGCCTGTATTGGATCAAGGCGGCGCCTACAGCTTCACCACCGTGCACTTCTTCAAAAAGTCCGGATCGAACTCTAGCCCCAGCCCCGGTCCCGCCGGAACCGGAATCACCCCGTTCTTGATCTCGAAATTGGGCGAGTACCAGGATTCCTTCCGCGCCGGCGCGCGCCACACGTACTCCATGTAGGGACCGATGTTGGCGGTGGTGGCCGCGAACTGCAGAATATTCACCGAGGCGGCGCTGGTCTGCGTGTTGTGCGGGCAGATCCACATGTTCGCCTTGCGCGCCATCCGGGCCACGCGCGCCGCGCGTATGAATCCGCCGTTGTAGTTCAGGTCGGGCTGCACCACGGACATGACCTTGTTCTCGATCATCCACTGGAACAGCCACAGGCTGGTATCCTGTTCGCCGAAAGCCACCTTCATCTCTAGCGCGTCCGCAACCTTCTTGATTTCGCTCAGCTCTTCCCACGGACACGGCTCTTCAAACCACAAGTACTTCATCTCCTGGAGCCGCTTGCCCATCTCGATCGCATTGGCCGCATCGTATGACCCGTTGGCGTCCGCCATCAGCGCGACCTTGCCGCCGAGCTTCTTCTGGGCCAGTTCGAGCAACTGGTTGGTGCGCCCCGGAGACGCATCCCGATTGTCGCTCATCCGCCCGCCGATCTTGAACTTCACCGCCTTCGCCCCGGTCGCCTCCACGCCCCGGACGTAGATATCCACCTCTTCTTCCGCCGTCGTTTCGCGGCCCGAGCCGGAAAGGTACACGGGAATCTCCTTGCGCAGCACCCCGCCCATCAGCTCGCCGGCGGGTTTGTGCGCCGCCTTCCCCATCAGGTCGAATAGGCTCTGCTCGACATAAGCCACGGGGCACCAGAAGGCCTGCCCGGCGATCTTGTAATGGGCGATGTAAACCTCATCGACCAGGTTCTCCAGATCCCTCGCGTCCTTCCCGATGAACTGTGGAATCACCCGCCGCAGCAGGATGGGGATGTAGTCCACGATGTCCTTGGTCTCGATCACGCCCTCGGCGCCATCCGTCGATCGCGTGCGGACGAAGTAACGGGCTCCGGACTGCAACAATTCGATGGAAGCGATCTTGACGGGAGCGTCCAGAACTTTGTGGAGATTGAACACCGGCTTCTGGTAGTCGGGTCCCGCTGAATCCGTAGCCGCGGCGGCGAGCCAGGCAGCGCCTGCCGAAGCCGTCAGAAAATGTCGTCGGTTCATACCTTAAAGGATATGCGAATCTGGCGCCAACCAGAACCGTGGCCCGCCGCCATCGAGAAACTCCGGGCCGAGAAGGAAGCCAAGGATCGCAAGAAGGACTGACGCCCGCCCCGCGCTACACTGAAAAAGGACCCCACCCATGACACTTGCCCCCCCCACCGACTACCTGCGCGCCCTGCCCGGCGATGACGTCCGGCAGATTCTGTGGCGCTTCTCTGACCGCTATGACTTGCAGATGCTGGTGCAGTCCGTGCGCGCCGTCGCGCGCGGCCCGGTCGCCCGCCTGGTAGCCCAAGGCGCCCGCAATACCCACGAATGGACGCCCGAGAAGAACGCCCTCCTCCAGGCCTTCGACGAATCCGGCATCACCGGCGTCTTCATGGACCCCGGCCAGGGCGGTTTCATCGAGGGGCCTAAGAACCTCGCCCTGGCTCTCGTGGCCTTCGAACTCGCCTGGGTCGATGCCGGCTCGGCTACCGGCAGCCTGGCCGGTTGTCTGGCGCTTTCCCCCATCCATGAACGCGGCACCCAGGAGCAGCGCGACTACTATATGTCCCGCTGCGCTCCCGCCCAGCCCGGCGAGGATCGCCAGCCCTGGCGTGGCGCCTTCGCCCTCACCGAGCCACTCCCCTACGTGGGCGTCGAAACCGGCATGCTCGGCGGCAAGGTGAAGGTCGCCGAGTGGAACGAAGGCCAAGAACCCATCTTGCAGGTCGATAAGCGCGGCCGCTTCATCACCAACATGGGGTTCGCCAACTTCGTAACCGCCGCCGTCGATTCCGACGACCCGCGCATCAAGGGCACCTGCATGGTCATCCTGGAGGAGACCGACCCCGGCACCTTCGACCGCGGCACGCCCACCCGCAAGCTGGTCCACCAGCTCTCCTCCACCCGCGATCCCGTCTTCAGCCTGCGCGTTCCCGCCAGCCGCATCATCGGCGGCTACAGCGTCAAGGACGGGCAAATCGTCCCGCGCTACAACCATGGCGAAATCATCGAGGCCGTCTTCCGGCGCACCCGGGTCACGGTGGGCATTATGACCTCGGCCAAGCTGCTCTCCGCGGTCGAGCCGGTCATCCGCTATCACCGCAGCCGGTTCCGCGGCGGCGCCATCGCCCCCGGCTCGCCGCGCTATGGGCTGGGCATCCAGCTCAAGCAGGACGCCGTCCACCGCCTGGTGGATGTGTGGGCCACCGGCGAAGCCAGCGCCTCGCTCGGTTTCGCGGCCGCCCGCACATTCGACCAACTCGATCCGCTCGAGATTCAGCGGAACGAGATCTTCGCGGCGCGCGGAATCACCGGGGGCACCGCCACGTTCAAAGCCATGCGCCCGGTGCAGAAGGAAGCCCTCGATCACCTGCGCGCCGGCTCAACCTCCCAGCCCTCCCCGTTGGTCCAATTCGCCCTCCTCGATTCCGTGGCCAACGTCCTCTGCCCCGCCACCAAGCTATGGAACACTGGCCACGGCGCCAGCATGATGCGCGAAGCCGTCAGCCTGATGGGCGGCTACGGCGTCACCGAAGACTGCCCCGGTTTCCTCGGCCAAAAGTGGATGGATTGCCAGTTGGAGGCCACCTACGAAGGCCCCGAGGTGGTACAGCGCCGCCAGCTCAGCGTCACCATGACCGACGAGCTCTTCCTGGCCCAGTTCCGCCAGTGGATACGCGAAATGCGCCTCATCGCCAACTACCGGCCCGGCACCGGCGCCTGCGCCCTCGCCACCGCCATGGAGCTGTGGCTCTGGTCGCTCCAGCACCTGCTCAAGGCGACCGATGCCGATGGCGCCAAGCTCTACCAAACCGCCCGCCAGGGCGTCACCTTCCCCTTGGCCGACGCGCTCTGCTGGCTGCTCTCCGCGCGCTGCCAGATCCTCGACGTGCTCCAGCTTGAAACCGAAGGCCCCGCCAACCCCACCGTCGCCGAAGGCCTTCCCGGCCTGCTCGCCTTCCTCACCGACCTCTGTCACGTGCAATCCGCGCGCTCGGCCGGCGAAGTGGGCCGTGTCTGCGCCGAGCTGGTGTTCGGCTACAACCGCCATCCCGCCTGGGACACCGAGGGCTGCGCCACCTGCTACCAGGCCGGCGACCTCGACGCCATGGAAAGCCTCATCCCTGGCATCGCCAGTTTGGCGCGCGGCTACACCGACGTCATCGAGCAGGATGGCGCGCACGCCCCCAAGGCCGGCCCTTGCGTCCGCTTCGAAGGCCTCGACCAGTTCTCCCGCCTTCGCGCGCGCATGGATGGCTGCCTCACCGGCTCGCAGCTCGCCAAAGACCGCGCCGCCGAAGCCCTCACCAAGGTCATGATCCCCGAAGCGCTGGATTACCCCGCATGACCCCGCCGCCCGTCGATCGCCAGACCATGGACGTCGATATCGTCTGCGTGGGCTTCGGCCCCGCCACCGCCGGCTTCCTGACCACGCTTTCCGGTCGGCTCATGAATCCCGACGGCACGCCAGCCCTCGAAAGCCTGGCCTGCCCCGGCCTGCCGCTTCAGGTGGTGTGCTACGAGCGCGCCGACGATATCGCGTTCGGTGTTTCCGGCGTGGTCACTCGCGCGCGCGGCATACGCGCTTCCCTGCCCCACCTCGACGCCGCCGCCATTCCCATGGCCGCCCCCGTCACCCAGGAGAAGGTCGTCTATCTTCTCGATCCCACCGGCGCCAGCCGCCGTTCCCCCATGCTGCGCCTCGCCGACCGCGTCATCCGCGCGCTCGGCCTCTACCGCAACCACGGCGTCGAGCTGCCTTATACTCCGGCCTTTCTACATAAGCACGGCGGCTTGGTGATGTCCCTGGGCCAGTTCATGCAGTTCGTCGGCTCGGAATTGATGGCTTCCGGCACCGTGCAAATCTGGCCCGGAATGCCCGTCGCCCACGCCATTATCGAGGATGATCGTGTCCGCGGCGTGCGTCTCAGCGATCAGGGCGTCGATCGGGAAGGCATTCCGGAAGCCGGTTTCATGCCCGGTATGGATGTTCACGCGGCCCTCACCGTGGTGGCGGACGGGCCGGTGGGAGCCATCGGCCGCCAGCTCGACGAGCAATTTGGGTTGCCCGTGGGTCATCACCAGCGCGAGTGGGCCGTGGGCATGAAGATGGTGGTCGATCTGCCGCCTGATTCCCCGCTCGAGCCCGGCACCGTCTTCCATACCTTCGGCTATCCCGAGCCGGAGATCTTCGGCTTCTTCTACGTGCATCCGGATCGCGTGGCCACCGTGGGCATCTTCGTGCCGTCCTGGTTCCGCAGCCCCATGCGCACCGCGTACCGCTACTTGCAGCACTTCATTCTGCATCCTTACCTGTGGCGCTACCTCCAGGGCGCCAAGCTGCGTTCGTGGGGCGCCAAGTCGCTTCAGGAATCCGGAAGGCGCGGCGAGCCCTTCCTGGCCGGCGATGGCTACGCGCGCATCGGCGAAGGCTCGGGAAGCACCAACGTGCTCACCGGCTCCGGCGTGGACGAAGCCTGGACCACCGGATCGCAGCTCGCCGAGGCCGTCCTCGAATTGCTGCACGAAGGCCGCCCGCTCACCAAGGAGAACCTGGAGCAGACCTACGTGGCGCGCCGCCGCGCGAGCTGGGTCGAGCAGGAAGGGCGAATAGCCGAGAACGCTCGCGATGGCTTCCACCGCGGCCTCATCCCCGGCCTCATCGGCATGGCGCTGGCGGGCTTCACCAAAGGTAAGCGCTCCATCGCAGGCGAGCCCCGCCTTGTGCCCGATCTCAGAGAATACTACCGCCGCAAGATCCCCGCCGCCGAGCTCGACTGCATCATCGATCAATGCCGCGCCAAGGGCGTCAGTTGCAGCAATGCCCTGATGGAGCGCTGTGGCTGGCCCGCCATTCCCTACGACGGCCAACTCCTCATCTCGCACCAGGACGCCCTCTTAGTCGGCGGAAAGGTGCAAGCGCCGCCCGGCTTTGCCGATCATGTGCGCTTCGTCTATCCCGATTTCTGCGAGCGCTGCGTCGCCAAGATGTGCATCGAGATGTGCTCCGGCCAGGCCATCACTCCCGGCGCTGGCGGCGTCCCCGTCTTCGATCGCGAAAAGTGCGTGCACTGCGGCGCCTGCCTGTGGAACTGCGGCACGCCCCTCGACGACGACCCCCAGCGCGGCAACATCTCTTTCGGCCCCGGCGCCGGCGGCCTGCACTCCACCGAGAACTGACCCGTCACCCCCCGTACGCCGCCGCCACCTGCTTCCTCACAAATTCCAGATCTCTCCCGATGGCCTCCACCTCTTTCGTCGGCCGGTACGCCATCTCAATCGAGAGCGGCCCCGTGAACTTCGCGCGCGCCAGCGTGGCGAAGAACCGGGACCAATCCACCATCCC
>JBAWDI010000711.1:0-2600 GCA_049590695.1 Bryobacteraceae bacterium | reverse complement strand
CCACCGTGGAATCTATCTCTCATCGGGATACGAGTATCCCGGGAGATATTCGCGCTGGGACATCGGCTCCGCTTGTCCGCCGCTCGAGATCGTCTCCAACGACCGCCGCGTCGAGTTCCGCCCGCTCAACGAGCGCGGCCGCAAGATCCTCGAGATGTTCCATCCGGTGCTGGCCGGCCACCCCCACTGGGAAGAGTTCGGCTTCGAATCGGGCATACTGGCCGGCCGGTTGAAACCCATGCCCGCGCTGTTCCCCGAAGAGGAGCGCAGCCGGCAGCCTTCGGTGTTCTCCGTGCTGCGGGCGCTCATCGAAGAGTTCCGCGAAGAGAAGGATTCGCACCTCGGCCTGGTGGGCGCATTCGGCTACGACCTGCTGTTTCAGTTCGAGCCCATCGTCAAGCGCTTGCCGCGCAGCGGGCACAAAGACCTGCACCTGTTCCTCTGCGACGACATCTTTTTCGCCGATCGCAAGAAGGAGCAGATCGACCACTACCAGTATGATTTCGAACGCGAGGGCGTTTCCACGCACGGCCTGGCGCGCGATGCCGAAGAGGTTGCTCCGCCGCCCCAGCGCTCCCCCGGCCCCATCGTTTCCGACCACACGCCGGAAGAGTATATGGCCGGTGTGGAGAAGGTGCGGGAAGGAATGGCGCGCGGCGATTACTATGAGGTGGTGCTGCGCCAGACCTTCCGCGCGCCCTACTCGGGCAAGGCCTCCGAGCTGTTCGAGCGCGTCCAGGACGCCAATCCGAGCCCCTACGAGTTCTTCCTGCAATTCGGCGAAGAGCAGTTGATCGGCGCGTCGCCGGAGATGTTCGTGCGCGTGGAGGAGTCGCGCGTCGAGACGTGCCCGATTGCCGGAACGGCCCAGCGGACCGGCGACCCGCTGCGCGATGCCGAGAACGTAGCCGAGCTGATCGGTTCGTTGAAGGAAGAATCGGAGCTCACCATGTGCACCGACGTGGACCGCAACGACAAGTCGCGCGTCTGCAAGCCGGGAACCGTCAAGGTGATCGAGCGCCGCCTCATCGAGAAGTACGCCGGCGTCTTCCATACGGTGGACCACGTCGAGGGCATCCTCAGGGACGACCTCGATTCGCTCGACGCCTTTCTCAGCCACATGTGGGCCGTGACGCTGATCGGCGCGCCCAAGAAGGCCGCCGCGCAGGCCATCGAGGCGCTCGAGAAGGACGCGCGCGGCTGGTACGGCGGCGCCGTGGGGATGCTCATGCTCAACGGCGGCATCAACACCGGCATCCTCATTCGTACCACCTATCTGCGCGATGGAATGGCATCGTATCCCGTGGGCGCGACGCTCCTTTACGATTCGGTGCCGGCCATGGAAGAGCGCGAAACGCGTCTCAAGGCGACCGGTTTTTTCCGCATCCTGGGCGCGCCCGATCCCGTTCCGCCGCCGGTAGTAGTGGAGCGCGCCCCCACCGGCAAAGGCGCCCGGCTCCTGCTGGTGGACAACGACGATTGCTTCATCCAGACCATTGCCAACTACGCCCGCCAGACCGGCGCCGAGGTAGTGACCTACCGCGCCGGTTTTTCCCCCGATCTGATTGCCCAACTGGCGCCCACCCTGATTCTGATTTCACCGGGACCGGGCCGCCCCGCGGATTTCGGCGTACCGGACCTGGTGAAGACCGCCGTGCGCCTGGGCCTCCCGGTATTCGGCGTGTGCCTGGGATTGCAGGGCATTGTGGAGGCATTCGGCGGCGACCTGGACGTGCTGGACTACCCCGTGCACGGCAAGCGCTCCATGGTGCGCCACCGCGGAGTGGGCGTCTTCGAAGGACTCCCCGAGGAGTTTCAGGTAGGCCGCTACCACTCCTTATACGCGCGCCGTTCGACCCTCCCCGCCTGTCTCGAAGTGACCGCGGAAACCACCGATGGCGGCATCATCATGGGAATCCGGCACAAGGAATTGCCCATTGAAGCCGTCCAGTTTCACCCCGAATCCATCCTGACCCTGACGCCGGGAGCGAACTACGGGCTACAGCTCATCGAGAACGCGGTGCGGCTGGGGAAGACGGCGGGGATGGGCGAGCGGTAAGGCGGGAGCAGAACCGCGGTGTCGAGACACCGAATCCGGGAGATCGGGGTCGCCACACATGAAGATCTGCGCAGAAGACGGCGGCCCTGCTTCAGACGGTCTTGATCGTGACCTGCTGATTTCGCTCCAGTATAGTCAGCAGGTCAATGCACCTAACTCTGCACCTCTCGAGCTCATTCTCAGGGACAGCGCGGAAGTGTGCACCATCGTTTCGGACGGGCACGATATCCCGCATCATGTCCTCAAGTTCGCGTTTGTCGCGAAACAGGTGCTTGAAGAGGTCCCATGACTTGCTCCACATCATCAATTGTCCGAGCTGGCCGAGGTACGTGAAATTCAGCACTTCGCCCGAGTCGACCGTCTGTCGGCTACGGGGATAGCTCTTCGCGTACTTGCCCTGATTCTCGATCACCCTTGACCACGCATCCTCGCCAACAGCCCGTCGGATGTTCACATCTGCCTGTTGTCCCCACCGCGACTCGAATGCCACCCTCACCAAGCGGCGAAGTCGGACCTCAGTCTGTTCGACGAGCGGCCATAC
>JBAWDI010000710.1:0-2419 GCA_049590695.1 Bryobacteraceae bacterium | reverse complement strand
GATCGAAGGGGGCACTTACTTCGGCATGGGTCGAAGCGAAGATGCGCGTCCAGACTCAGAGTTGGGGCATGCCCAACGTTTTCAATGTGGAAAATGTGGTCAAACAGCTAATTTGGACGCGAGTGGCCGGCCCGCCAGTTCTGTAGCGACCGCGAGATATTCGCGAATGGCGTCCTGAATGTTCGCCAGAGCTTCCTCTTCCGTAGCGCCTTGCGACCAGCACCCGGGGAGACCGGGGCAAGAGACGCTATACCCCTCTTCAGTTCGTATCAAAGCAACTGGGTACTTCATACTTCCAACTCTAGCACGTCCTAACTAGGCGATAGCTGGTATCGTGCTGAAAGCGCCGATAGCGTTGAACCGCAGCCCCAGCACGCTGACCTGGCCAGCGGACGGTGTCCGGAATTGCACCGCGCCGCACCGTTGCGCGGTGGCCGACGCCTTCCGGTCCACCAGATCAAAGGACGTGTGGCCCATGGCCGGGAGCGGTAAACCTGCCTGGAACGGAGTACCTAGTGCCCCGCGCCGGCCCTCACTGCGTGCAACGACTCTGCTTGGGCGAACTTGGGCCAGTTGAAGCCATAGAACGCAACGAAAGCGAAACAGAACATCGGCACGATGAAACCACGGGACATATCGAATTTGTCGGCCACGTAACCCATGAGTTTGGGCAGAATGGCGCCGCCCATGATGGCCATCACTATGTAGGAGGATGCCCTTTTCGCCCGCGCGCCCAAGCCGTAGATCCCCAGCGCGAAGATGGTCGGGAACATGATGGACATGAAGAAGTAACTCAGAAACACACAAGCCACCGACAGCCAACCTAGCTTGCAGAAGACCAGAAAGGTCGCGGCCACATTCAACACCGCATAGAGACCGAGTATCTTGTGGGCGGAGAACTTCTTGAGCAAGCCAGCCCCGGTGAATCGTCCCACCAGGAAACACACAAAGCCTAGCGACGCCAGGTTCGAAGCGCCTTTGTCACTCATGGACAGAATGCCGTACTTATTGACTTCGAACCAACCGGAAAGCCAGTTGTGTAAAAAGCCGGAGTGAAGTGACAAGTGAGTCATCGCCGCCTCCCACGAGGCGGGGATTGCGGGAACTTCGGCGGTCATGTAGTTAATGAAGAAGCTAAAAATGCCGGCTTGCGCGGCGACGTAGAAAAACTGGGCCGCGACGGCCATCACAAAGTGCGGGTGCTTCCAGATGGAATGCGAAGCCCCCGGCGTGGAATCGTCCAGGTGATAGTCGTCCTCGGTCTTGATGTCGGGAACCTTGGCAAAGAAGAAGATGGCGGCCAGAACGATGACGATGGCGGCGATGGTCACGTAGGGAATGTAGAGCGTCTGGCTGCCGGTGCTGCGGCCGAGCGTGTCCTTGGAATAGAAAAACACGCTGCCGATGATCGGACCGCAAATCCAGCCGACCCCGTTGCAGGATTGCGCCAGGTTGATGCGCGTGGCCGCATAGCGCGCATCGCCCAGCACGGTCGTATAGGGATTGGCGATGGTTTCCAGAAACGTGAGCCCGGTGGCGATAGCGCAAACGCCTACCAGAAATGCTACAAACGCGAGGTTGGGCGATACGCGTCCTACATGGACCAGTTCGCTGATATGGGTGGCCGGGATGAACCAGAATCCGCCCAACGCCACAATCAGCAGGCCGGCAATGATGCCGAATTTGTACCCCAGTTTGGTCGCCAGCCACCCCGCGGGCACCGACATCAAGAAGTATCCCAGGTAGTGCGCGAACTGCACCCAGGCGGATTGCGCTTTGGTCAGGCTCAACTCTTCCTGAAAGTGCTTGTCCATGACGTCGATCATCCCGTTGCAGACTCCCCAAAGGAGGAATAGCGAGCTGACCAGGATGAACGTGTACATCAGGTTGATGCCGTCATCGCGTACGAAAAGGCCCTTCTTGTTGGTAGGCATGATGTGTGGAAAGCAATTCTAGCAGGCGTCGCATTGTGGGGCAGGATTTCATCCTGCGCGCCGGTTCGTAACCGGCGCAACTTGGCGGGTTGCCAACCCGCCGCAGATTGCCAATCTGCCCCACAATGGGAACATGGGTTCATTGCGGAAGTGGTTGTCCGCGGGTCCGCTGATCACCGACGGAGCATGGGGCACCCAATTGCTGGCTCTCGGCCTCGCGCCGGGCGCTTTGCCCGATGCCTGGAACCTGGAGCGTCCCGAGGCCGTGGAATCGGTGGCGCGCGCCTACGTGGAAGCCGGGAGCCAGGTGATTCTGACCAACACGTTCCGTTCGAACCGGATCACGCTCGAGGCGGCGGGGTTGGCCGGCCAGCTCGATGCCATCAACCGCGCCGGGGTGGAAATCTCCAAACGCGCGGCGGCCGGTGAGTCCCTGGTGTTCGCCTCCATCGGGCCCACCGGCAAGCTTCTCATGAGCGGCGAGG
>JBAWDI010000709.1:0-3666 GCA_049590695.1 Bryobacteraceae bacterium | reverse complement strand
CATCGATTCTCCTCGTTTTTGGTTGTGTCGCGGCGGTTTTCGTCACGTCCATTGGTGGCACTGAAATCCCAGGACACCAGCTTCACCAACGGCTCCATGGGCCGAGGAACCGCTCGCGACACCTCGGCATCCACCTGCTCCAACAACAGCGCATCGGCCCTGGCGATTTCGGCCTGGCGCTGCCTAACCTGTACATTCCGATAAACCGGGACCGCCGCCAGCACCAACAGCGCCGCGGCGGCGAGCGCCCAGCGCATCGGCTGGATACGGGGACCCCGCCGCACCGGCAAAATGCTCCCCGTGGCGGGCGGCTCGGCGCGGCTTTGCCCATCGCTCCAGTGCCGTACCGAACCGCGAAATAGCGCCAGCGCGGCTTCCACGCGGGCCAGTTCCGCGCCGCACTCGGGACATTGACAAACGTGCTGCTCCTGTTGCGGCGTGCGCTCCCCGATCATCCACTGGGAAACCTCCCGCGAAGACAGATGCTGGCTCATTGGGACCTCCCCATCCGCTCCCGAACGGCCTGGAGCGCTCTAAACAGATGCGTTTTCACGGTTCCTTCCTTCATCCCGGTGGCTGCCACGATTTCCAGCAGGTCCATGTCTTCCACGAAGCGCAGCAGAAAGACCGTCCGCTGCCTTTCCGACAAGCCCCCAGCGGCGTTCCACACCGCCGCGAGCTGTTGCTTGGCGATTGCCCCGCTCTCGGGCGAAGCCCCGCCATCCGGCACCCACTGGCCGACGGCCTCGAGATCCACCGCCGCCGCCTGCGCGCGCTTCCAGAATTGCAGGCGGCGGTTGCGCGCATAGTCGCGAATCAGATTGACGGCGATCCGCATGAGCCAAGCCTCGGTGGAGCACTCGCCGCGAAACCGCCCCCGGCTCCGATAGGCTCTCAGAAAACAATCCTGCGCCACGCTCCCGGCGGCGTCCGGGTCGCGCAGCGAAGCCAGCGCGAACCGAAAGACGCGAAGCCAATGCAGGCGCACCAGGGCGTCGAGGTCGTCGATTTCCGAGGCGGAGCGCTCCACTGCCGCTATCATAGACCCGGGCGTCGCAATCGGCTGCACTCGCCTGTGTAGACGAGTATTTGGAGGGGAGGGTTTACAGGCGCGGAGACCGGGTAGCAGCCGGCGCGTCAGCCGCGTACCGGTTTTCGGGGCGTCGGCGGCACAGGCTTGTTCCGCTTTCGAGAGTCCATCCACTTCTTCAGAGATTGAGGGCCTTCGCCGGATCGCCGCCCAGCCAAGAGACCAGCCACGGTCAGATCTTCGTCGAGGGCCGGCCAATGGAGGTAGGCGCCGTCCCCAAAGATCTCAAAGTGGCGGCGCTCCCACGGCGCGCCGTGCCAGAGGCGTGGATACCAACTTAGCGGCACCACGATGGTCCGACCATCCGCCAAGTCGACCGTCAGGGCATCGTCGGACACCCTCGCGGATTGAGCGCGAGCTTCCAGTATTCCAACGATTTGTCGGGGTGGCGCGCCCAAAGCGCGACCCTTCATCGAGCTTGCCCTTCACGCAGCCGCCGCAAGGCGTCCTCACAGGCGGCGCACAGTGCGGCCAAGTCCATACCTGCGACGTAGCGCTGGATGGCTTGTGCGTTCTCGATGATGTCTTCCAGACGTTGGGCGGGTTTTTCAGAAGGCAAGGGCGCGGCCCCTATCGGTCTCTCTTTGAAAGCGCTGTTTGCGCACCGGCTCCTCGACGACATCCACTTGGCAGCCCAGGATTCCGGATAGCCGCTGCTCGAGATCGTCCAAGCGGCTGATGTAGTCCAGGCCCCGCTCCGAGAAATTGTCGCCCAAGCGCACTACCACATCGACATCGTGAGCGGGACTCTCCCCACGCGCCACCGAGCCGAACAGGGATACGCTCACCACGCCAGCGGCGCGGAACTCCTCTTCGTGCGCCCTCAAAGCGGCGATGACCTGCTCGCGTTCCATGAGACCAATTTTGCACAACCCGGCTGTCCGATCAAGCCCTCTTGGCTCTCAAAGGGTTGGTGCGGTGCGTTGAGTAGTCCTCGTCCGGGCGGCCCATGGTAGAGTTGCGGTATGAGGTTCCCGGCAGGGATTGAATCCAAACCTGCGGTCATGATGGGCAAGCCGTGCGTGAAGGGCACCCGCATTCCGGTCTATCTGCTGCTTGAGAAAATGGCAGCCGGCGAGACCTCGGAACAACTGCTTGCCGCGTATCCCCAGATCGAGGTTGAGGACTTGCGCGCCTGCCTCGAATACGCCGCGGCACTGGCGGCAGGCGAAGTCGTTCTGACGGAAGCGTGAAGTTCCTACCGGACGAGAATCTCTCGCCGCTCCATGCCAGGATGCTCCGCGCCCTGGGCCACGACGCCGTTTCGGTGGTGGAATTGGGGCTTTCCGGGGCAGACGATCCCGTTGTGCGGCAAGTGGCTATTCAGCAAGAGAGGATTCTCGTCACGCTCGACGCTGACTCCGCCAACGTGCTCAGGTTCCCTCCAAGCGAGACACCGGGGGTTGTGCGTTTTCGTATCCATCCGGCAACCGAGGAGGCCATTGACGCCGCTCTTCGGCTCGCAATCCCCCGCTTGGCCCAGATAAGTCTGGCCGGCAAGCTTGTTGTAGTCGATGAACGCAAGATTCGAATCCGCAGTTGATTGACCCCACCGGCGACAAGATCGCCGGCGTTACGCGGCCGCTTCCGCCGCGTTTATCTTCACTGACACCAGGCGGGAGACGCCGGGCTCCTGCATCGTCACCCCATACAGCGCCTGCGCCGCTTCCATGGTGCGCTTGGAGTGCGTAATCACCACGAACTGGGTCTGATCGGCCATCTCTTTCAAGAGCTTCGTCAGGCGGTTGATGTTGGATTCGTCGAGCGGGGCATCCACTTCGTCCATCACGCAGAAGGGGCTGGGCTGGTATTTGAAAATCGCGATCAGCAGGGCCACCGCGGCCAGGGCTTTTTCGCCGCCGCTTAGCAGCAGCACGTTTTGCAGGCGCTTGCCGGGGGGCGAACATACGATGTCAATGCCCGATTCGGCCAAGTTCTCCTGGTCGGTGAGGCGCATTTCGCCCGTGCCGCCGCCAAATAGCGTCAGGAAACACTCGCGGAAATGCGCGTTGATGGCTTCAAAGGCTTCGGCGAATTTCTGGCGTGAAACCTGGTCGATATCCTGAATGGCTCTTTCGGTGTCGCGGATGGAATCGATCAGATCCTGGCGCTGCGCGCTCAGAAAATCGTGGCGCTGCTGCGCTTCCCGGTACTCTTCCATGGCGGCGGCGTTCACCGGGCCGAGCGATTCGATGCGGTCGCGCACCTCGTCGCACTCCTGCCGGGCCTGCGCGATGGCCTCGGCATCGGGGAGGGGATCGTCGGGCGCTGCCAGCTCCGCCACCGGGGAATTGAGCTCCTTGCGGCTGGTTTCGTCGAGGAACTTTAGCTCGGCCTGCTTGCGGACCAGGTCGACTTCGATTTGTGAGCGCTTTTCGTGGCTCTCCTGGCCGCTGGCGCGCAAGGCTTTCAGATCTTCCTCGCCGTAGCGCAGCCCTTCGCGCAAATCCTCTTCCTCGAGGGCCATGGCGTCCACGCGCGATTCCAGGGCGACCGTCTCGCCGCCGAGTTCAACCGACCTGCGGTCGAGCTCGATATTGTAGGCCAGCAGGCGGGAGCGCTCCGCGCCCAGGCGC
>JBAWDI010000708.1:0-7099 GCA_049590695.1 Bryobacteraceae bacterium | reverse complement strand
TAGCGGCGTCAGTTCTGTGAGCTGTTGAAACGCGGCGCCGCTGGCCTCGTTGGGGATGCGGCACAGGTTTCGGGTGCGCGTGCCGAGAATCGCCATCAGAGTGTCGAAGCTGTGTACCGGGAAGCCGTCGGCGGTCACGCGCTCGATCTTCTTCCGTTGGGCTGAGGCAGACGGTTGCGGGGGCGCAACCGGATCCCGGCGCTTGCGGTTGCGCGGGAGTTCCTCGTCCTCAAACAGCAGAGGCGCCAGCGAACGTCGCATGTGCCATTCCACGTAATAGGCCAGCATGCAGAGCAGAATGTGTGCCCGCACGTGATCGGCGCTGCGATGGCGAATGGGGCGAATGAGCAGGTCGATTCCTTTCAGACAGCGGAACGCCCGCTCGACCTGGGCCAGACTCTTGTAACGGCGCACCGCGTCCTCGGCCGAGCAATGCTTGGTATCTTCGCTGGTGCGCACCACGTAGATTCCGTCCAGAGCGGCCTCGCGTTGGATGGCATCTCCTCGGCGGGTCCACTCGATCACGCCGTCGGCAATCGTAAGTTCGAAATGCTTGGCGACCTTAAATCGATTCAAAACCTTCCCCACCTTCAAAGCGATCCCGGCCTCAGGCAGCGGCTTGCGCTTGCGGCGCGTCACTTCGCGGCCGATGCGCGCCAGTTCCTTCTCGGTGGCCTGGAGCAGTTCCTCCCGTTTGCGCCGGCGCTCCTCGGCCAGCAGGGGATTGAAGCAGGCCACCAGCCGCTCACCCGGATACTCGGCCGAGCTGATCTCGGCCAGATTCGCTTCGTCAAATAGCGATGGTGGCAGGCATCCGGTTTCCACCAGCTCGCGGATGGCGGGCCCGCGCAACGCCGAGATCCATCCCAATCCGGGGTGCTCCCGGAGTTTGCCGATCTGGGGCTCGGTGAGCATGCCGCGGTCGCCCACCAACACCACCCGGGACAGCCCGAAGCGTTGCCGCATTTTCTCCACCTGGTCGGGCACCGTGGTGGGATCGCCGGTGTTGCCTGGGTACACCTGGATGGCCACGGGGCGGCCTTCTCCGTCCGTGAGCAGGCCATAGACGATGATCGGCCGGCCCTTCTTTCCGTCCCGGTCATGGCCGAAGCGCGCCAGCGGGCAGGTGTGGCCTTCGTAGTAACTGCTGCTGACGTCGTAAAGGACGATGGCTCCATCGCGCAGGTGGCGCTGGGCCAACTTGCTCTCGATGCGCGCCTGGCGTGCCAGCAGCCAGTCCATGGCCCGGCAGAGATCGTCTTCGTCGCAGTCGGCGACCCCCAGTTCCTCGGCCAAAGTGGTGGTGTGCCAAGCGCGCGTGGTAGCCAGTTTGGAGCAGGGATGCAGAAGGCGTTCGGCGATCATGGCCACGACGAGGTCGCGCTCGCGGCAGCGCTGAGACGAGATCACGCCGTCCAGGCCGAGCTTACGGATGGATCCGAGCACCGCCTGGACGTGTCCGTGGGGCAAGCTGCTTTGGATCTGAAAGGCGTCGGCGGCTGCCACGAACCGTTCGCCCGCCAGGGAGCGGCGGATGATCTCCACGAGTTCATCGGGAAGGTGGGAGATATTCCCGAGGGTTTCGTGGTGGATTTGGGCGCCGACGCGGAAGGTACGGCGGAGGAGGTGGGTGCGGTAGACCGTATTCTTGTAGCGGCGTTCTGTGGTGGCCACATGAACTCTACCAGTACGCGATGGCATGGCTTATCATATGGCATAACAAAGCAGAAGTCAAGATCCAAATGCACATATTTAGTGGCTACATTTATCGGTCCGACTTCCATCTCGTTGGTTGAAAGCAAAGCAGTAAGGCTACGGAACCCTCAGGAACTTCGGGTTAGAAGGGCCGACCACCGCGGCCTCCCTCTATACTCAAGGAATGGCCGGCCTGCTTTATCTGGTGGCGACGCCCATCGGGAACCTGGAAGACATCACCTACCGCGCGGTACGGGTGCTGAAGGAGGCGGACCTGATCGCGTGCGAGGACACGCGCCACACACGCACGCTGCTGGATCATTACGACATCCGGACCCCTACCATCAGCTACCACGAGCACAATGAGGTGGAACGGGCCGGGGAGTTGGTGGAACGGCTGCGCACCGGGGCGGCGATGGCGCTGGTGTCCGACGCGGGGATGCCACTGGTGTCCGACCCGGGGTACCGGCTGGTGAGGGCGGCCATCGAAAGCGGCATTTCGGTGCAGCCGGTGCCGGGGGCTTCGGCGGCGCTGGCGGCGCTGGCGGCTTCGGGACTGCCCACGGAGACGTTCCGTTTCTGCGGGTTTCTGCCGTCCAAGCCGGGACAGCGGGCCAAGGCATTGGAAGCGCTGGCGGAAGAGCACGCCACCCTTATCTTCTATGAGGCGCCGCATCGCATTCTGGAAGCGTTGGAGGCGATCGAGAATGCCCTGGGGGCGCGGCCCGTGGTGGTGGCGCGCGAGCTGACCAAGATCCACGAAGAGTTTCTGCGCGGCACGGCGGCCCAGATTCGCGCGCAACTGGCCCAGCGCGACGAAGTGAAGGGCGAGATGACGGTGTTGGTGGGGCGGGCTTCGGCGCCGGCGCCGGACGACACGCCGGTGGATGAAGCCGTGGACGCGCTGATGCGGGCGGGAACGCCGCGCATGGACGCCATCAAACAAGTGGCGCGGCGGCGCGGGATGTCGAAGAGGGAGGTCTATGAGAAGTTGTTGCGGGATAGGTAGCGGCAAGCGGTCGCTGCCTGTTCTGATCGGCCTTCTCGTTGCCGCGGCGGTTTGCCCGGCGCAGGATTACGTCGACCGGGTGGTGGCACGCGCCCGCCACGAGTTCGACGTTCCGGGGATCGCCGTGGCCATCGTCAAGGACGGCAACGTGGTCCTCGCCAAAGGGTACGGAGTGCGGAAACTGGGCGAGCCGGCGCCGGTGACGGCCCACTCGCTCTTCCGCATCGCCTCCAACACCAAAGCCTTCACGGCGGCGGCGCTCGCCATGCTGGTGGACGAAGGCAAGCTCCGCTGGGACGACGCGGTGATCCAGCACATGCCCGCTTTCCAGATGTACGACCCGTACGTCACCCGCGAGATCACCGTGCGGGACCTGCTGGTGCATCGCAGCGGGCTGGGGCTGGGCGCGGGCGACCTGATGTTCTTCCCGCCCACCGACCTCAGCCGCGAAGAGATCATCCGCCGGCTGCGGTTCGTCAAACCGGCCACCAGTTTCCGCAGCCGGTACGCCTATGACAATCTGCTGTACCTGGTGGCGGGCCAGCTCATTCCGGCGATCACCGGTAAGAGCTGGGACAGTTTCGTCAAGGAGCGCATTTTCACTCCGCTGGGGATGACCTCGACGAACACAAGCACGCCGGCGCTCAAGGCCGCGAGCGACGTCGCCATACCGCACTCCAAGGCCAGCGGGAAGCTGGAGCCGCTCCCGCATGAGGACGTCGACAACAACGCCCCGGCCGGCGCCATCAATTCGTGCGTGGCGGACCTGGCCAAGTGGGTGACGGTCGAACTCAACCGCGGCGATATGGGAAGCGCGCGGCTGTTCAGCAAGGCGCAGTCGAAAGAAATGTGGTCGCCGCAGACCATCATCCCCATCGGCGCGCCGGGGGCCCTGGGCGCGCTGGCCCCCAATTTCAGCGCCTACGGACTGGGCTGGAGGTTGAACGACTACCGGGGGAAGAAGATCGTATCTCACACGGGCGGCCTTGCGGGATACGTCTCGCGTGTGACCATGGTGCCGGACTTGAAGCTGGGAGTCGTGGTGCTCACCAACCAGGAAGCCGAGGGAGCTTTCCAGGCCGTGACCTACACCATTCTGGATCGCTACCTGGGCGCGCCCGAGACCGATTGGGTGGCTCCATTTCTGGCTCAGGCCCGGCAGGGAGATGCCGGCGCGGAGGAAACCGTGAAGAAGGCGGCCGCCAAACGGGACCCGAATTCGCGGCCCTCGCTGCCGCTGGCGGGCTATGCCGGGCGCTATCGCGATGCCTGGTACGGGGACGTGGCCATTGAGGATCACGGCGGCAAGTTGACGATTTCCTTCACCCACACCCGTCAGCTCACGGGCGACCTGGAACATTGGCAGTACGACACATTTGTGGCCTGCTGGCGCGACCGCTCGCTGGCGGCCGACGCCTACGTGACGTTCTCCTTGAAACCGGACGGCTCCGTTGACAAGATGAAGATGGCGCCGGTTTCACCAGCAACCGATTTCAGTTTCGATTTCCAGGACTTGCTGCTCAAGCCGGTAGCGGCCAACGCACCGCCACGATAGCCTCAGGGACGGAACCCCATGTCGTGCGCGTCCAGGAAGCGACCTTGCGCAGGTGCTATCAGTTCGCTTTCGTCACGGGCATCCGCATTTCGGTGGATTGTGTCGACTCCTTGCCATCCTCGCCGGACCAGATCTCCATGGCCGGCCCGGCGGGCAGACAGCCCTGTTCCATAACCGACTTCAGGAAGGCTCCCCAGCGCCCGCTTGAGTCGGAGCCATTTCCCCAGGGACGTCTCACGACGACGGATGCAGCCAACCCCGCGGGCAGAGACACCACCTGGAATGGGGCCTCGGCCTGGGTTCCCGGCGGCACCGGATACCCGGTCTCCCAATGCTGCTCAGACCAGAAACGCCCCAGCGGCGGACCGGCGGGAGTCACCCCCCGTCTCTTCAGATAAGCCTCCACCTGTTGCAGAGCAGCCGGAGTTTGCAGGTACGAACCTGTCATGGGCACAACCACCGCAACCAGCGCGCCAGCTTGCCCGATCTCCGCCCGCAAAGTCCACTTGGTTTGCGCCGGGGCCGGCGAACTAGCTTGTTTCACCATCGCGGTGTACCCCGCCGGAGGAGTCAGATCGAACAGCGAGCGATCAATCGGCGCCCCCGCACGGATGTTCTGGATGTGCATCTGGTAATCCGGCTTGCCCTCCTCCCGAATGGTGATGTCGACATGGTGGGCCTGCCCGGTTCCGGCGTCCACCCATAAGTCGAATGCCGTGAGCCCTGGAATTCCGGTGTTGGGCGGCGCCTGGTGCAAACGATAGCCGATCAGCCTCTTTTCGCCGGCCCGTTGCTCGCCGAGCACCTGGTCCGCCGTGTGGGGCAGCGACCTGAGTTGTTCCACGATGTCCTCGTTGTTTGCCAGGCTCCCGGCTTGCTTGCCACTTTCGATCAAGTAGGTTCGAGTGGCATGGAACAAGGCGATCTGCTTGCCGGTAGTGCCATCGCTCCTCACCTCAATTCCCCACGAGCAACTGATCCGCCGGTATGCGGGAGCGAGGAAGCTGAAATCGACTGCCACATAGGGCGTCTCGTTGAGAACAACTGTGTACTCGAGCGACTGAGAACTCCTGAGTTGCGCCGCCGCCGCCGCGTACACCCGGCTGGCACTGGACTGCCTCGGGATGAGCACCAGTCCCACGGCCACCGCCGCCAGCAGGGCCGCGGCCATGGCCATCAGCCGCAGGGCGGGCAGGCGCACCGGGGAAGCAGGCGGCCGTTGTTCCACCCTCGCCCGAAACTCCATCAGCCTGCGGCGCAGGCGGTCTTCGACGTCCGGCGGAACCTCCACTTGAGTTGCCTTTCGAATCAGTTCATCCATGTCGTCACGCATGGCTACCTTCCTCCTGGTTGAGCGCCGGGATCAAATGCGAGAGCAGCGTACGGAGCCTGGCGCGGGCGCGCGCCACATGCTTGCGCACGGTGACTTCCCGGCAGTCCATGGCTGCCGCAATATCGCCGTAGGGGATTTCCTCGACGGCATGCATCAGAATGGCCCGTGCCTGGTTCTTCGACAAGAGTCCGATGGCCTGAAGCACCTGGGCGCTCTCCTCCGTGCCGGAAATGCTCTGGAGGGCGGAGGTTGAGGGATCCGGGATGTCCTCCGGGATGGCGCCCGCCTCCAGCCACTTCCCCCGGCGCACTTTGCGCCGCAGCACGTCGTGTGCCGCGTTGATGCAGATATGCAGAACCAGCGCCTGTGGATTGGGGTGCCTCTGAATGCGGTCCCAACGTTTCCAGACCGTTAACAAGGCTTCCTGGAAAGCGTCTTCGGTGTCGTCGGGATCTCGACTGATGCGCCACACAGCCCGCATCATCCGGTCCTCGATGGGCGCAATCAGCCGCTCGTACTCCCGCTGCCGGTCGTTCATGAAGTTCTCAAACCGGTAAACGCCCGCCGCACTCTGTTTGTGGACACGTCGTGGCGCCAGGGGCGAGGCCATACGGCGCCACGGCGTTGACCTGGACCGCGGAGGCGTAGGTCAAGCCGACGGGAACGCCGTCAAACAGCACCTGCGTGCCGCCCAGCGATTTCGCGTAGGTGCCGTCCGCCTTGACCTGAAAGCTGGCGGGGCTCGCGGGGCCGATGTTGGCGCCGTAGAGCGTAACGATTTCCCCCGGCGACACGGCGCCCGCCACGTTGCCGGCGCCCGACTTGCCCGAAAGCAGCGTGATCCAGCTCACGTCCACGCTGGCGCTCCACGTGCAGTTCGCCTGCACCGGAAAAGTGCCGCTGCCGCCGCTCACACCGATACTGGCGGAAGGCTGCGGCAGGGTGATGGCGCAAACGGCTCCCGCCTGGCTGACGGTAAAAGCCGGGACGTTGCCGGTCGCGCCGGTCACGCCGATCTTGGCTTGGCGCACGGTGGGGCTCACGTTGGCCGCCGCGCTCCAGGAAAAGGTGTCATCTCCGGAACCGATGCCCTTGGCGGGCCCGGACGTGAAGGTGATCCACGAGGGAGAATCCGTGCTGTAGGTCCACGTGCAGTCGGAATCGGCAAAGACCGTTATCGAATTACCCGGGTAAATTGCCGGAATGTTGAGTAGCTGCGAAGGCGCAATGCCGTAAGGGCAGAGATTCTGCGCGAACAGTGGAGCGGCAGCGGCGAAAACCAGCAACAGCCTCATTACTGGTATAGTAGCGCCTCACGGCAGGCTTTCAAGATGTCCACTGCGCCGGGGGTATCGCCGTGTACGCAGATGGTCTGGACTTGGCCCTCGCGAGCGAAGCGCAGGGCTTGCCGGGCGGCCTCGCGGGGGTCGGTGATGAGGGCATCGGCGAACTGGCGCGGGCGCAGCGTGCCATCGGGCTCGTAACGCCGGTCGGCGAAGGCCTCGGC
>JBAWDI010000707.1:0-1674 GCA_049590695.1 Bryobacteraceae bacterium | reverse complement strand
ATCGTGACGCTCAAGCCCGGCCACTACTTCGGCAACACGGGCGTGGGCTCGGACCACGGCAGCGTCTACAGCGGCGATTTGAACGTGCCGCTGGCGGTCGCCATGCCGGGTGGCGCCGCGGGGCATGTGGACCAAGCGGTGAGCATCACGCAGGTGGCCGGCACCATCGCCGCGTATCTGGGCTTCCGCATGGATTCCGCGGATGAGGCGCTGCCTAGGGCTGGGGGCCGGGGGCCGGGGGCCAGGGGCCGGGGGTCAGGGCTTCCACGGTGAAGGTGGACTCGTCCAGCGGCACGTTGTATTCCAGTTTTTCCAACCGCAATAGCGTACGGGTGCGGCGCACGGGCTGAGAGATCTCGACCTGGTGCGGCGTCCAGATGCCTTGCACCTTGCGCACATCGCGGTTGACGATGCGGCGCACAAGAGTGGGTCCCTGGAAGTTCTCCAATTGCGTAATGACATAGTTGTCCTTCCGCAACCACAGGTGAGCGTAGGTGTACTGCGACGCGTTGCCGCGGTTGGGGCGGCACTCGATTTGCCAGCACGCGGCGCCATCCAGTGAAGCGTCCCCGAGGAGGGTGCAATCGTACTGGTCTACGCTGCGCTCTTCCAAATCTTCGAAGCTAAAGTCCGTGCCGAAAAAGCGGGTGAGGCGGCTCTCGGCGGCGATACTGCGCACGCGGGCGCTGGCCGGCGTCCACATCCAGGCGCCGGCGGGGCCGTCCCGATGGTTGAGAATCAGGATGGCGACGCCTTCCACCTCCGCGGGCGACAGGAACCGGATCAGGATCTTGCTCTCGCCATACGGACCGATGCGCTCGAAGCGCCAGTGCTTTTCGCTGGTGGCGCCGGCACTGTTGGAACTCAGCGCCACGCCCTCGTAACGGACCGACGCGACGTGCGCGCGGCGTTGCGCTTCCATCAGAAGCTGGCGGGCGTCCTGGCAGCGGGCGGCGGCGGCCACCAGAAGCGCCGCGATCGTTTTTGCGGTAGTGGTCAATCTAATTCACCTGGGTGTGGGGCAGGTTGGAAACCGGCGGCGGTTGTCTATATGCGCGAATGGCGGGTTGGCAACCCGCCGCAGGATGCCATCCTGCCCCACACATGGTAACGCACGGCACGGTGTACGCTGAAGAGTTCCGGTATGCGCCTGGTCCGATTGCTGAGCCTCCCCTACTTCGCGAAGCACCGGTTGCGTTGCCTGCTGACGGTGGCGGGGATCGCGCTGGGCGTGGCCGTGCTGGTGGCGATGTACGAGGCCAACGAGAGCGTGGTGGCGGGCTTGCGGCAAACCATCGCGCAGATCGCGGGCGCGGCCGAGTTGCAGGTCTCCGCGGGCGACACCGGCATTCCGGAAGAAGCGCTCGACCGTGTACGCTCGGTGGCGGAGGTTGGCTCGGCCTCGCCGGTGGTGGAAGCCGTGGTGGGCACGGGCCTGAGCGGGCAAGGCAATCTGCTCATCCTGGGTGTGGACATGCTGGCGGACCGGGGCATTCGCAATTACGACGTCGCAGGAACGGAAGTGGACGATCAGCTGCTGTTCCTGGCCCTGCCGGATTCCATCATGCTCAGCGCCGATTTTGCCTCCCGCAACGGTCTTGCCATGGGCAGCCCGCTGGTTCTGGAGACGGTGGAAGGCGCCAGGCGCTTCACGGTTCGCGGCCTGCTTCGTCC
>JBAWDI010000706.1:0-1776 GCA_049590695.1 Bryobacteraceae bacterium | reverse complement strand
GTTGTAGGTAGTCAGCACGGCCTGCCCCGTTCCGGTTCCGATGGTGCTGATGAGGACCAGTTCGTTCGACCCCACCGCGACGCCTTCCGGGTTGGCCCCCAGGCTCACCGAGGTTTTGGAGAACGCGGCCGAAGTGAGGTCGAAGATGTCCAGCGTCGAGGCGGTATAGCAAGCCACGTAGAGAGACTTGCCCGACCGCGACATGGCAATCGCCAGCGGCGTCGCGTCGGTGTCGATGGTGGTGACCAGCGCCGGCGGATTGCTGGCGGTGCTGTAAACATCCACATGGTTGGAGTTGGTGTCCACCAGGTAAATGCGCTTGCGGGCCTCGTCCAGCACCAGATCGGCAAGCGGCTGGGTATGCGGAACCACCGTCCCGAAGGTGGCGCCGAAAGAGGGCCAAACGCTCAGCACACAGACCAATAGGGGCCGAAGTACGGACATTGGTAAACCAATATAACCCATGGCGGGTGGGGAAGTTGCGACCGGAAGGGGGTTGGGGAAATCCAAGCAGATATGGACGGTCGACACATTTCGCCCCAGCCGATCTCCCATTACGAGATCCTCGATAAACTCGGGGAAGGCGGCATGGGCGTGGTGTGGAAGGCCCGCGACACGCGCCTCAACCGCCTGGTGGCGATCAAGACGCTGCCGGCCGGCAAGCTGGCGGATGAGGGCCGCCAGCGCCGCTTCATCCAGGAGGCGCAGGCCGCCTCGGCCCTCAACGATCCCAATATCGTCACCATCTACGAGATCGCTTCGGAGAACGGCGCCGACTTCATCGCCATGGAGTACGTGGACGGCAAGACGCTGGGCCAGCTCATCCCCAAGCGGGGCATGCGGCTGGAAGAGACGCTGCGCTACGCCATCCAGATGGCCGGCGCGCTGGCCAAGGCGCACGCGGCCGGCATCGTGCACCGCGATCTGAAGCCCGGCAACATCATGATCAACGCCGAGGGGCGCGTCAAGCTGCTCGACTTCGGGCTGGCCAAGCTCACCGAGGCGAACCCGCCCGGCGGCCCGGACGAAGACACGCGCACCCTGCGAGCGCACTCCGAGGAGGGAACCATCGCCGGCACGGCGGCCTACATGTCTCCGGAGCAGGCCGAAAGCAAGCCCGTTGACGCGCGCTCCGATATCTTCAGTTTCGGCGCGGTGCTGTACGAAATGGCCACGGGCACGCGGGCGTTTCACGGCGATTCGAAGCTTTCCACGCTGAGCGCGGTGCTGCGTGAGAACCCCAAGCCCCCCAGCCAGGTGGCCTCCGACGTCCCGCGCGAGTTGGACCGCATCATCGCCCGCTGCCTGCGCAAGGATCCGGCGCGGCGCTTCCAGGCCATGCCGGACCTGAAGGTGGCGCTCGAAGATCTGAAAGAGGAAAGCGATTCGGGGACTGCGGAGTTGGCGGCGGGCGGCATCGGCGCGCCCGTGGCGAAGCCGCGGTTCAGGCTGATGCTGGCAGCCGCGACAGTGGCGCTGCTGGTGGCGGCCGGCGCGGGGTGGTTCTTCCTGCGTCCCGCGCCCAAGCCGCTGCCGCCCATGCAATCGGTTCCGCTAACTACCTACACCGGTAGCCAGGGCCACCCCAGTTTCTCGCCCGACGGCAGCCAGGTGGCCTTCGAATGGACCGGCGAGAAGGGGGACCACCGGGACATCTACGTCAAGCTGGTGGAGGGTGGCACGCCCTTGCGGCTGACCACCGGCCCCGATTCCGCAGCCAGCCCTGCGTGGTCGCCCGACGGCCGCCAGATCGCTTTCCTCAGCGCGGGCGGCGTA
>JBAWDI010000705.1:0-7886 GCA_049590695.1 Bryobacteraceae bacterium | reverse complement strand
GCCTTTGTTCCCTGTCCGTGCCGTCGATGTAAGCAAGGCGGTACCAAGTCCAAAGCGCAAACTCCACGTCAACGACGGTGAGGTGGCTTCGAAGCCGCTCTCGCTCAACGACCGGATTGCTGCGTCGGGGCCATTCCCCTTCGCTCCACGCCGTCAACTCCTCGCAGTACTTGATGTAGAACTCCGGCACCTTGGGCGCAGAAATGTACAGCAAGCTAGCCAAATGGTGGCTGCACATGGCGAATCTCTCCGGGTAAACATGGTGCAGCACGAGCGCGGTCAAACTGAGTTCTCGAAGGCAGCGCCAGATCCCTCTGATCAGCTCCAGTTTGTAGCCGGTGCCACTAAGGCTGCGGATCTGGCTCGCAAGCTTTTCTTTTTCCATTCTCCGGGCGAGATCCTCGCTGTCCGGCTTTGTCCAGTCGTGGTAGTAGGGGAGCTTTGTTTCGAAAATCGCCATCACGTCGTTCACGTCAAGATCACGCTTGCCTGTTTTGACTTCCATGTACCGGGCGCGGATGTCGTTGAACCCCTCATCGAACGTCTCCCCGTACCTTGCTCTGAGCGCGTCACGAAAGCGTTTGCGGTAGTCGCCCAAGTCCATCCTGTTTGTCCTGCTCATAGTGTCCTCACCAGCCCCCGCGGACCTAATCACGCACGACCAGGATACGACATTCCTCCACGGCCAATGCATGCTCCAAGAACGACGTCCCACTCCCTCCCAAGGTGGAACATCCCCTCTGGCGCCCGCCTCGGCAAGCAGGGACTCATTTTTCGTTGTGGTCGCGCTTGAATGCCGATGCCCGCTCAATCATCCGCGTTCAAGTCCGCCATCAGCGCGTCGGTAGTGGTGAAGCGCTTGCCTTTCCCCGCCTCAAGCCCTGCAATCGCTTTGCGGGTGGCCGCGTTTGGCGCCTTGACCCCGAAGGGCAAACGACGCTCATCCGCGACACGCAACATCAGCAGGCGGATAGCGTCCGAAATGGACAGCCCCATGGCCGCCAGAGCATCAGCGGCGCGTTCCTTGGTGGCGCTGTCTATGCGGGCGCGTACATAGGTGTCGGCAGTGCTCATCGTGATCCTCCCTTGAAACCGGTTCTTCACGCCTCACTGTAGTCGCACGGCGACTACAGCGCGAATCGCCCTTCTCTATCAGCCCGCGATCATGGATGATCCGCGGGATTTCCGCTCGCGGCGGCGGGGTGCTGGTGCGGAGATAGCCGTATTTCATGCCGCGCTTTGTGGAACAGCGTGAGTTGTCAAACGCCCACAATCCGCGGTCCTGCCACAACCAGGTGTACGATGGTTCATGAATTCCATGTGGCCACCGAACGCCAACGAAAAGCTCGTAGCGATAATTCGTGAACACCTCCTGGAAGAATTCGGCAACCATGGTATGCCCTCTTCCAACAAGTCGTGGTGGAGCAGGCGGCGTAACAAGAGTGTCCCCCGGTACTACGACCCTTGGTGGTGGCCCCTCGATCCGGGTGACGCCCTTGGTGATTGGGGTTTGTTACGCTCCGACTCGAAGCCGGACGAAAAGTTGTACGACAGCCTGTGCGACGTGAATCTGGGCAGCGAGAAATACCCAGGGTTCAGAGGCGGCCTTGGCGCGCGCAAAGGATGCGTAGTTGTCCTCGGCGAACGCCCGTCCTTCAGCGTCGACTATGGGTGGTTTGTTTCCGGCTTAAAGAAGCGGTTGCCCCTGTTAGAGGCTCCTCCTGAACTTTTGAGGTTTCTCGGGGCAAACCCGGTCTTTCACGTAACGGACCTGATAAAGTTCCGCGGAGCTAATTTCGAGGACCAGCTCACGGATACCATGATCGACATCTCGTTACGCTGCCTTGAAGCTGAATTTGCGGAACTGAAGCCGCGTATCGTCCTGATAGCCAGGACGAATGAGCGGCCCGGCAGGAGCGGGCTTGATCTGCTAAGGAAACGACTTGGAACAACGTCTTCTCGGACAGATTTCATTACGAAAGCGCCGATCATCTCGATCGATGTACCACACTGGAGCCCGCGATCATCGCAGGCTCCCGACATCTGGGCGAAGCGGGTAGTGGAGGGCTTAGAGTGCGCAATGGACAAAGGTCGAGCGCAAGATCATCCCCCGGTCTGAGGGCGAAGATGGCCCGTGCCGGGAACGGCGGCTTAACCGCCCCGTCGCACAAGGGACCATTTATGAAACACGGTATCGGGCGTTGACAGAAACAGCGGAGGAAACGACAATTGGACCGGGGCACACTGATGCCCCGCCCGGCGTGTGGACTCGATAAAGCCAAACGGAAATTCCAGTTGGCGGGCTTAGGCATGCAACAGGCTACGGCGAAGCGCCGTCAGAGGAGACGCTGAGATGCTATTTCTCGCGTTGAAGCTGGCAGGGTGGGCCCAGGGGGATCTCACGCGGACCAACAGGCTGCCCCATGTACACGCGTGGTCACCCGGCCGCAGAGCGATGATGGCGCGAAGCTGCGTTCTGTTAACGCTGGCCTGCGCGCTGGCAGGTTTCGTCAAAGCGCAGTTTGTCCAACAAGGTGGGAAACTGGTCGGCGCTGGCGAACTTGGGAGTGCGGGGCTGGGCTATTCGGTGGCGCTGTCGTCCGACGGCAGCACGGCCATCGTGGGTGGACCGCTTGACAACTTCCCCGCCGGAGCGGCGTGGCTGTACACGCGCTCGGGAGGTGTGTGGACCCAGCAGGGCAGCAAGCTGGTCGGTACCGGTGCGATTGGGAGCGCACGGCAGGGTATATCGGTGGCGCTGTCTGGTGACGGCAACACGAACATCGTGGGTGGGCCTGCGGACAACGGCGATATCAACGGCTCCGTCGGGGCAGCCTGGGCGTACACGCGCTCCGGAGGCGTGTGGACCCAGCAGGGCAGCAAGCTGGTTGGTGCTGGCGCGGCTGGGAATGCATACCAGGGCCTTTCGGTGGCGCTGTCGGCTGACGGTAACACGGCCATTGTGGGTGGACCTGAGGACAACTACAATGCCGGAGCGGCGTGGGTGTACACGCGCTCGGGGGGCACCTGGACCCAGCAGGGCGGCAAGCTCGTTGGTACTGGTGCGGCGGGCAGTGCACAGCAAGGTTCGTCGGTGGCGCTCTCGGCTGACGGCAACACGGCCATCGTGGGTGGACCTTCGGACAACGGCGGTATCTACGGCTCCGTCGGGGCAGCTTGGGCGTACACGCGCTCCGGAGGCGTGTGGACCCAGCGGGGCAGCAAACTGGTCGGCACTGGTGCGGTTGGGAATGCACGGCAGGGCGCTTGGGTGGCGCTGTCGGGTGACGGCGACACGGCCATGCTGGGCGGGCCCAACGACAACAACGCTGCCGGAGCGGCGTGGGTGTTTGTGGTTAATACGGTTCCAACGCCACCACAAATCAATGCCGGTGGTGTCGTCAACAATGCAAGCTACGGCCTGGCTTCTTCTGTCGCTCCCGGATCGATTGCTGCGCTCTTCGGCACGAACCTGACCAATGGCACATCGTGCCTGCCGCCCACTTGTAACCCGGCCTTTGGAAGCGATGGCAAGCTGGGCACCACGATGGCAGGGGCTCAGGTCACCGTCAACAGCACGCCCGTGCCCATTTTCTACGCCGCGCCGACGCAGCTCGGCATCCAGATTCCATTCGAGGTGACGGGCGCGTCGGCCACGGTCTCGGTCTCTGTGGCCGGGCAGGCGAGCACCCCTGCGACGGTTACTCTCGCCCCGGTTTCTCCCGGCATTTTTACCGTTACGGCGGATGGCAAAGGCGCTGGCGCGATAACGCACGTCGACGGCTCCGCGGTTACCATCCAAAATCCGGCACATGCCGGGGAACTGGTGATTCTCTATGCGACGGGACTTGGGCAGGTCGCACCTGCCGTTGCCACCGGCGCATTGCCGGCGAGCGCGGCGAGCACGTTTGCGCCCGTTACTCTCACCATCAGCGGGATCAGCGTCACCCCGGAATTCGCCGGCCTGGCTGGCTGCTGTGTGGGACTCAACCAGATCAATGCCCGGATACCGTTTGGAGTCAGTTCAGGCAACGCCGTGCCGATGGTGTTGAACATCGGCGGCAAATCGTCCAACACGGCTACTATTGCCGTGCAATAGAGAGATCTCTCCGGGGGGAAAGGGATAGACGCGTCTTGCGGGTTTGGCAAGAAATGCCTCTGTTCCCTTTTCCTTCTCCACTTATAATGAGAGTGTTCCCGCTCTGCCGCAAGGCATCGGGCTTGCAGAATTCACACCCCGGCAGGCTTCGGCCTGCTGGGGTGTTTGCTTTGGGGCCGCTTTCCCCTCGTCCGATCATCCAGATTCAAGTCTGCCATCAGGGCATTGGTACTGCTGAAGCGCTTGCCTTTCCCCGCCTCAAGCTCGGCAATCGCTCTGCGGGTGGTCGCGTTGGGGACCTTGACCTCGAAGGGTAAGCGGCGCTCATCCGCGACGCGAAGCATGAGCAGGCGGATCGCATCTGAAAGGGACAGCCCCATTGCCGCCAGAGCATCGGCGGCGCGTTCCTTGGTGGCGCTATCGATGCGGGCGCGAACGTAGGTATCGGCAGCGCTCATGGCGATTCTCCCTTGGAGCCGGTTCTTCACGTCCTACTGTAGTCGCAATGCGACTACAGCGCAAGTCGCCTGCCTATTTCCGCAAAGCAAGGGCGATAATTATGGGCGTGAGCAATTTGAATACCGGAGTCGGGAGGCGGACCAAGTTCGGCATGGAGTTGGAACGGAGCGCAGAGGAAATTCTGGCCCACGTGAAGGGTGACGCGAGACTGCCTGCACGGCGTATCGTGGTGCCCGACAAGGTGGATGTGAAGCGCAGGTCCCTCGCGGAATCGATCCGGCGGTATGTCGAACCCCTGGGCGGCGTGGAACTCGCGTTCCAGCCACGTGAGGCTGTCCGGCGTACCTCGAAGTTCGGCAAGTGATTGGCGTGCGGCAAGCAAGCGTCCCGATGAGTCGGGACGCGGCAGGCAAGAGTGCCTGCGCTACGCCAGGGCGATCCTTAAGGCAACAGCGTGGTCGCAGGGTTTCTTGGGGGGCATGGTGACGTTCAGGCCGGTCTCGTCCTGCGACCACTGCAGTTTGCCCTTGAAGCCGAGCAGTTCCACGTTTGTGATCTTGCCGGCGGAAGGGATCGCGAGGGGCTTGATGGTGGTTTCGCGGTCGGGCCAGCCCATCAGGAAGGCGTAGAGGGACTTGCCTTTCACCGTGAAGCGGACATCGTCTGACGTCAGTGCTCTGCGCCGGTTCTCACTTGTGCTGACGTCACCGGCCGGTGGCGGAGGCGCTTTTCCCCAGGGGCGCGTGGCGAAGATCGCCTCGCCGTTTACGTCCATCCAATCGGTGATTTCGGAGAGGATCTTCAACTCGCGATCGTCGGGCTCGCCCGAGCCGGGCAACGGGATGTTGAGCAGCAGGTTACCGTTGCGGCTGACGACATCCACCAACATATCGACGATGGTTTTGGTTGACTTATAAGTAATGTCGCGTTTGTAGTGCCAGTTACCTAGGCAGGTGTCAGTCTGGTATGGCTCCGGCCAAATGGTATCGACGACGCCGCGCTCCACATCCAACGCGCAGGTGCCGGCGGCACAATCGGCGGTGCGTTTGCTGAAGAATACACCTTCCGCCTTGCCGCCATGCTTGCGCGCGCTCAGGTTGTAGTAGTTAGCCAGGAGCGTGAGTCCGTAGTCTTCGAATGAGATGGGGCCGTCGGCATACCAAAGATCGGGTTGATAGCGGTCGTGGAGGTCCTTGATGCGCTCCAAGTACATCCTGCGGAACGAATCCGGAGTGCCCTCTTCATAGCTGGAACTGGCTTCGGTCTGGTAATCGATGGAGAGCGTCTTGCTGTTGGCGAACCGGGCAGCGCCGGCATCGTAATAGAGATCGGCATAGCGCGGATCGGCGCCGTCGTAAGGCACGCCCTTATAAAGGCCTTGGGTGTCACTGCCGTGGCTCAGACCAAACCACCGGTAACTAAGCCAAAGGTGTTCGCTGACTCCAAAGCGCAGACCGCGACTGACAGCCGCCTTCTGGAATAGGCCCACGACATCCTTTTTCGGGCCCATGGCGACCGCGTTCCAGCGATGGTTGGGGGAATTCCACATGTTGAAGTTGTCGTGGTGAACTCCCATGCTCATGAAGTATTTCGCGCCGGCCCGCTTATACAGACTGAGGAGATTCTCCGGGTCGAACTTCTCCCCCTTGAAGGTAGGAATTACATCTTTGTATCCCACCTTCGACGGATGACCGAAATGTTCCACATGCCACTTGTATACCGGCGAACCTTCCTCGTACATCCGGCGAGCATACCAGTCGCCCTGCTCCGGCGCGGATTGCGGGCCCCAATGAGCCCATATGCCGAACTTGGCATCGTGGAACCATGGCGGGATGGTATAGGCCCGCAGCGACTCTCGAGTGGCCTGAAACGGGCCTTTGGCGATTTCGATTCCGGGGATCTGAGTGGCGCGGGCGCGGCGCCAGGGGGCAGCGCCAGCCGCCCCTAAGAGGCTTAGTGCGGTTCTTCGGGAGATGTTCATGATGAGGAGTCCTTTGAGCCAAGCGTCCCGATGAGTCGGGACGCGGCGGGCATGAGTGCCTGCGCTACGAGCGGAATGCGTAACCGAGCTTAATCAGGTATTCTTTGCTGGACTTCGCGGTCTCGAAGGGAGTCATGGGGGCGTCGCGACTGCCGTCCAGTTCGACCATGGCGTACTCCAGGTCTTTGGCCGTTTCCAGCACGTCCATGACTGCCGGGATATCCACCTTACCCTGTCCCAGGGGGCAGTAGCCGGCCCAATTCGGGCCGCCGAGGAAGTCTTTTACATGGACGCTTTGGATGAGGGGCGCGAAGTCCTTGACGATTTTCACCGGGTCGGAACCGCCTTTGGCGAGTTGCGCGACATCCGGGCCGAATTTCACATACTTAGTGTCAACCGCCTCCAGAATTGCGTATATCTCGTCGTGCGTCATGACGCAGGTGTTGGTGTGCGGATGTAAGGTTGCCGCCAGGCCGATGTCGTTGAGGGCTTTCGCGGCATCGTTCAGGGTGGCCACAATGCCTGGCTTGGCGGCCTTGAAATCGTAAGTGTCGCGATTGACGCCGTTGGGGCCGAAGACCCCGACGCTTCCGCCATACTTCTTGAGCAGCACTCCCCATTTGACCACTCTGTCCACTTGTTCCTTCCTCTGTGCCGGGTCATCCACATTCATACGGAGGTGGAGGTAGGTGGAGGGAAGCGGCATGTTGTTCTCGGTGAGAATCCGGCCGAGGCCGCCTTTGGCCTCCCAGGCTTCCAGCGTCTCACCCAGGGACTCGTAGCCGAGGTAGCCCAGTTTGGCGGTGTCTACGATGCCCGGTTCGGCGGCGGCCGGAGTGGAACCCCACGTAATGCTGGTGTGGCCGATCTTGAGCCGTCGCTTGGGGGCCGCGTGGGCGAGCGGCGCTGCCAGACACGCCACCCCCCCCAGCGTCTTGATCATGCCGCGGCGGTCGATTGCACGTTGCATTGCGTTTGTACCTCCCTCAGGATTACTTTACCGGCTGTCCGTAGACTTCCACCTCGATGTAATGATTGGTTGCGGTTTTGTCGCTTCCATTGCTGATCAGGCGCACATAGCGGGCCTCGACGCCCTTGGCATCGATGAGTTTCCCTTCGGCGGTTTCCACGTAACGCAGGTCCTTGCCGATGCCCTGCCCGGCGGCGTTGGTTCTATCGTTGTTAAAAAGGGTGCGCACGTTCGTGATGAAATCCGGATCGTCGGCCACCTGGACCACGACGTCGGCATAGGCTCTGGCTTCCTTCAGATAGTGCCAGACCAGGATGGCGTAGATGGTGCACTTGGATTCGAGGTCGATGGTTACGCTTTGCACGCCTTCCTTCAAT
>JBAWDI010000704.1:0-1739 GCA_049590695.1 Bryobacteraceae bacterium | reverse complement strand
AGGCCAGCCCCAGCACACTGCCGGCTTCCGCCGCCGCCTCGTTGCTCAGTCCGGCTTGCGCGAGCAAACGCCGGCCAATCGCCGCGGCAACCGCGAATTGCCGCTGGCTGAGAGCCATCCGGCAGCGTATGACGTCCAGTTGCTGTTGCAAGGCCCGGGACACTCCGGGGCTGGCCGCGTCGAGTGCCTGTTGCGCTTCGCCGTACCGCCCAAGCTGCCACAGTATCCGGCTCGAATCCAGCAGGCTGTACGCCACATTCAACTGGTCGCCGGACTGTTTTGCGGCGGCGTATGCTTCGCGGTAATTCAGCAATGCGTCGGGCCAGCGCTCTTGCGCCTCCAGCACCGTGCCGATACCCTGCTGGGCCAGCGCCACCTGGGTCTGATCCCCGAGCTGGCGCGCAATCTCGAGCTGCTGCTGGAAAGACCGCAGCGCCGCCTGGTAGTCCCCGTTCTGCCGTTGCGCCCGGCCCAGCAGGATCAGAGCTTGCGCCGTCTCCTTCCGGTATCCTCCGCGCCGATACCACGCCAGCGCCTGTTCCACATTGCGCAAACCCTCGCCGGTTTCGCCCCGCTGCAACTCCAGGCTTCCCAGCGACAGCAACGCCCGCGCCTGGTTGCGCTGCGACTTGAAGCGCTGCGCGTACTCCAGGGCTTGCGTAAAGTACTTCCGGGCCTCGTCGTCCTCGCCTTTCACGAAGTAGGCGTTGCCCAGGTCGATCAACCCGCGCGTGGTGAGGTTCTCAAGGCCGTTGGCGCGCGCCAGCTCGATGGCCTCGGTGGCGTAGTTCTCAGCTTTCGCGCCGTTCATGCGGTGCTCCGTGTTGCTCAACTGGAGCAGCACCAGAATCTGCTGGTGCAGGTTGCCGGTGCTGCGGCACATCTCGAGCGCCTGCTGGAGCTGCGCTTGCGCCTGGCTGCTCTGGCCGAGCCGGTTGGCCAGCACGGCGCGTTGATAGAGCACCTCCGTCACGCCTTCCAGGTTGCTCAGGCTGCGATACAGCGGCGCGGCCTGGTCGAACGCCGCCGCCGCTTTGGCCAGATCCATCTGGCGGCCATAGAGAATCGCCAGCCGGAGCCATGCCGCGGGATTCTGCGGCTGCCGCCGGGTGGCCTCCCGGTAGCTCTCGACGGCATCCTTCAGCTTCTCGTTCTTCTCGTAGGCCCGGCCCAGGTCGACGTAGGCGTTGGCTTTGTCGTCCTCCGGCGTCCGGCGCACGATGTCGCGGTACTTCTCCACCGCCCCGGCGAAATCGCCCGTCATCGTCAGTTGCAGCGCTTCGAGATACAACTGCTCCAGTCCGCTCAGCCGCGAGCTGGTCCCGGGAGGCGCGGCGCGCAGCATCTCTTCCTTGGCTTGGCCGGTATAATCCAGTTCCAGCCACGCCTCCGCCAGGCGCGCGTGAGCCAATGAGAACCGGCTATCGCTGGAGGCCGCGCGCTCCAGCGCCTTGCTGGCCTTGTAGTAAGTTCCGTCGCGCAGCGCCGCCACGCCTTCCTGGTACCAGCGGAGCGCATCCGGCGCCGGCTGATAGCGCCTGGGGGCCAGCCACCACCACGCCAGTAAGGCCACCAGCAGCAGGGACGCGAGCACGGCAAGGGAGGCGCGGCGGTTGACAGGGTCGAAAAACCACCCAAATACCCACTTTGCTACACAACGGCGTGCGCCCTCGATGTGGGGCAGGTTGCCAACCTGCGCGGCGGTTGGTTACCGCCGCCGGTCCGCTGTGGGCCGATTG
>JBAWDI010000703.1:0-6128 GCA_049590695.1 Bryobacteraceae bacterium | reverse complement strand
GCGGCGGTAGCCCTTGCATCATCACTAGGCCTTCACCTCCATCAGGTTGGCCGGAGGACTTGCACCTCCAAGCTGCTGAGCATGCCCAGCACACAACGAAGCCGCTGGCGCGGCGGACGCTACGCGTGTCAGAACTTCAGCCTCCGCGTTTCACCCGACGGGCTTGCATCGGCTGCCGATTCCGGTTAGAATCAGCGTGATGGATTCGGCCTTCTGCACACCCGCGCGCCTCTTTGGCCGACGCATGGAAATCCTTATTCAGCAATCGTTTACAATTCAAATCCCATAGCCTGCCGCGCCCACCGCAAACGCCAGCGTCTTCCTTCAAACGGCCTTATCGAAAGTGCCCCGGCCTCAGCCGCGCTCACTCTGGTCAGGCGTCGCTCGCCGGGGCACTTCCGATAAGGATCTAACGTTTCACAGTCACAACGCCCTGCCTCATTACGCAGGCGAGGTGTGGAGGCGACGCGAAATAGGTTCTCGCCAGCATCGCGGTGTGTCTTCGCTTTTTCACAGTACTCGCAAAAAGACAACGCGCATCTCGTCTGGCTCTAGGACGAACCAGGGCAATGGCATCACGTTCAAGGCGATCATGATGGCGCAACGACCCCGGCTCAGCGCGCTTGCGGTACCACACGCTGCCTCAGCCGGTCACCGGCGATGTGAGTGAGGAAGCCGCCGACGACCGCGCCCACGACGGCCCCGAAAATGATCCAGATAACGATCCCCTCAGCGGAGTGCTCAAGGGGATGCCCGTATTTTTCGGCGTTGACGGTGGCTGCCAGCGTCGTCCAAAACGACAATGTCCAGTCGCGTGGCACGAGAGTCCAGACGAACAGAGCACCAGCAATATAGCCGCAGAGCATCCCTGCGGGAACACGGACCGGGCAAGGACGTCGGTCGGCCACAGTGACGACGATGTACGTAAGCCCTCCGGTGATCAGGAGAAACGTGCCGAGGAGGCCGATAATGTAGGCGAAGAAAACAGGCATGGGCTTCCCTCCTTCCTATCCAACCGCAGTATAACGCCCCCGCCGGACTCTCGGTGGACTCGGACACAACTTCCGATAAGCGGGCGTAAAGTGGAAACCGGCTTGCCCGCCACAGGGACGTCAAACGCCCGTTGCTTCCCTATACCGTGTCGATCATGAGCGCCGCGTGCAACGCGAGCTTGCTCGCTGGTCCGGAGCGATCACCGGCACAACGGGCATGGCGGGTTCTTCAGTAGATTCGCTTTCCTACGTGCCAGTTCCCGCTCTTGCCAATCGTGGACTGGCACAGTCTCCTGTGCGGCCGCAAGCTGGACCTTCTCGGAGGGGCTTAGATCCATCCCTCACCGCCTCTTCTGTCTCGCCGCGATCAACTCCTCGATATTCACCAGTTCCGTCGGATAGTCCCCCGTGTAGCACGCATAGCAATACTCATGCTTTTCGTCGCCCACGGCTTTCCGCAGCGACGCCAGCGACAGATACCCCAGCGAATCGGCTTCCACGAACCGCCGGATCTCTTCCACGTTGTGGTCAGACCCGATCAGCTCGCTCCGCGTCGGCGTGTCCACCCCATAGAAACAAGGCGACACCGTGGGCGGGCAGGAGATACGTAAGTGCACCTCGCGCGCGCCCGCTTGCCGCACCATGCGAACTATCTTCCGGCTCGTCGTGCCGCGCACGATCGAGTCGTCCACCAGCACCACGCGCTGACCTTGCAGCAGATGGCGCACCGGATTCAGCTTCAGCTTGACTCCGAAATCCCGAATCGCCTGGGATGGCTCGATAAACGTGCGGCCCACATAGTGGTTGCGGATCAGCGCCGGGCGGTAGGGAAGCCCCGATTCGGCCGAGTAGCCGATCGCCGCCGCCACCCCGGAATCCGGAACCGGAACCACCAGGTCGGCATCCGCCGGACACTCGCGCGCCAGCAGCCGGCCCAGGTTCTCGCGCGATTCCTCCACCGACCGGCCGAACACCACCGAGTCCGGCCGCGAAAAATATACCTGCTCGAAGACGCACTGCGCCCGCGGCTGCTCGGGGGCGTAACGCTCGCGGGTGACGCCTTCCGGGCCGACGATGATCATCTCGCCCGGCTCCACTTCGTTCAGGTAAACCGCCCCGATCAGGTCGAACGCGCAGCTTTCCGAGGCGAACGCGTAGACCTTGCGGCCCCCGGAAATTTCCATCTCACCCACCGCCAGCGGCCGGAATCCATGCGGATCCCGCGCCACAATCACGCGGTCCTGCGCCAGGAATACCAGCGAAAACGCGCCTTCCAATTGCAGCAGCGCATCGCGCAGCGAGCCCGCCAGGGTCCGCTCGGAAGAATGCGCCAGCAGATGAAGGATGACTTCCGTGTCGCTGGATGCCTGGAAGATGGCGCCGCGGCGCTCCAGGTCGGCACGCAATTCCGTGGCGTTGGTGATGTTGCCGTTGTGCGCCACGGCTACTCGCCCCTTGTTGCAGGCCACCGAAAACGGCTGCGCGTTCAGCAGCACCGTATCCCCGGCCGTGGAATAGCGCGTGTGGCCGATGGCCAGTTCGCCCGGCAGCGTCGCCAGCACCGGGCTGGTGAAGATGTCGGCCACGTGGCCCATGGATTTGTGACTGTAGATCCGGGCGCCATCCGTGGTGCAGATGCCCGCGCTCTCCTGGCCGCGGTGCTGCAAGGCATACAGCCCCAGGTACGCCAGCTTGGCCGCTTCCGGATGGCCGTAGATGGCCACCACGCCGCACTCTTCGTGGAATTTATCGAACATAGGATTCGAGCGCGCCATTATAGGCGGCTCTCAGCGTTGCGATTTCCCAGGAACCCAGTGTCATGGCGCGCTGCCTGATTTCCATCCCTTTCTCAATTGTAACGCCCACCACCGGCGCCTCGATTCCGTGTTTCTCCGCGATGGCCGCCACTTTCCCGGGGTACGCCGTCGAAATCAGAATGCGCGAAGGCCCTTCGTGAAACGCCAGCATTTCGGGACGCAGGTCGCTATCGATATCGATTGCCGCGCCGATTTCCGCTGCTCCGAACGAGCACTCCGCCAGCGCCACGGCCAGGCCGCCATCGCTCAAATCGTGCGCCGATTCCGCCAGCCCCGCCGCCACTATTTCGCGGATGGCCGATTGCACGCGCTTCTCCCGCTCCAGATCGAGCGCCGGCGGCAGCCCCCAGAGCTGCTTCAGAATCTCCTTGGCGTATCCCGTGCCGCCAAACCGCGTCTCGTCGCACCCGCCGATGCCGCCCAGCAGCACCACCGCGCGACCAGGGATCTTGAACGGAATCGTGACCGGCGCCGCGGTCTTAAGCAGGCCGACAATCCCCATCACGGGCGTCGGGTAGATGCCTTCGCCCAAGGTTTCGTTGTACAAGCTAACGTTGCCGCCGGTGATGGGCGTGTCGAAGAAACGGCACGCATCCGCCATGCCTTCGATGGCTTCCACGAGCTGCGCCATAATCTCCGGCCGCTCGGGGTTGCCGAAGTTGAGGCAGTTGGTGGCGGCCACGGGCTCGGCGCCCACCGTCGAGAGGTTGCGGCAGCACTCCGCCACCGCCAGTTGCGCCCCCTCGCGCGGCGAAAGGTAGCAGTAGCGCCCGTTGCCATCCAGCGACATGGCCACCGATGCGCCGGTCTCCTTGATGCGGACGATGGCGGCGTCGGTTCGCTCCGGTCCCGCGATGGTGTTGGTGCGGACCTGGTAATCGTACTGCTCCCAGATCCACCGCTTGGAGCAACTGTCGGGGGACGCCAGCAGGCTCGGCAGCGCCTCCTGCACTCCTGTGGGGCAGGCTGGCAGCCTGCGGCCGAGTGGTACTCGGCCTGCTTGGTTCGTCATCGGCGCGCGCCGCAGCGGTTCCGTGTGCGGCCGGTCGTAGAGCGGCGCTTCATCCGCCAGCTCGCGAGCCGGAATCTCGGCCACCGTCACCCCGTGCTCCTTTACGCGCATCTTGCCATCGCTTGTGACCACGCCGATCTCGACTGCTTCCAACCCCCACTTGCGGAACACCCGGTAAACTTCCTCTTCCCTGCCCTTGTCCGCCACCAGCAGCATGCGCTCCTGCGATTCCGAGAGCATCGTTTCGTAAGGCGTCATGCCCGTCTCGCGCTGCGGGACGCGGTCCAGCTCGATCTCGATGCCCACGCCGCCGCGGCTGCCCATTTCGCACGTCGAGCAGGTCAAGCCGGCCGCGCCCATGTCCTGTATGCCCACAATGGCGCCGGTCTGCATGGCTTCCAGGCAGGCTTCCAGCAGAAGTTTCTCCATGAACGGGTCGCCCACCTGCACGTTCGGACGCTTCTGCTTGGATTCCTCGGTGAACTCCGCGCTCGCCATCGAGGCCCCGTGGATGCCGTCGCGCCCCGTGCGAGCGCCCACGTAGATCACCGGGTTGCCGGCGCCGGCGGCCTTGGCGTAAAAAACATCTTCCTTGCGGCACACGCCCAGGGCGAAAACATTGATCAGCGGGTTGCCGTCGTAGCACGGCTCGAACAGGCACTCGCCGCCCACCGTGGGCACGCCGAAACAATTGCCGTAATGTGCGATCCCCGCCACCACCCCGCTCAGGATGCGCCGGTTGCGCGCTCCGGTCTGAGGATCGTCCAGCCGCCCGAAGCGCAGCGAATCCATCACCGCGATGGGCCGCGCCCCCATCGTAAATATGTCGCGCAGAATGCCGCCGACTCCCGTGGCCGCGCCCTGAAATGGCTCGATGAAGCTGGGGTGGTTGTGCGATTCGATCTTGAACGCGATGACGTATCCGCCGCCGATATCGATGATGCCCGCGTTCTCGCCCGGCCCCTGTACCACCAGCTTGCCGGTTGTGGGCAGCTTCTTCAGATGCAGACGCGAGCTCTTGTACGAGCAGTGCTCGCTCCACATCACGCTGAAAATGCCCAGCTCGGTGTAGCTCGGCTCGCGGCCCAGAATGCTCACAATCTTCTGGTACTCGTCCGGGCTCAACTGGTGTTGCGCCACCATCTCGGGGGTCATGCCCGCACCGCCGTTCGCAGCATCGACTGAAAAACCGTCAGCCCGTCGCTCGACCCCATAAGCGGCTCGGTGGCCCGCTCGGGATGCGGCATCATCCCCATCACGTTGCGCTCCCGGCTGAGGATGCCGGCGATATCGCGCAAGCTCCCGTTGGGGTTGCCGTCGTAGCGGAAGAGGATGCGGTCCTCGGCCTCCAGTTCATCGAGCGTTCGCTCGTCGGCGAAGTAGCAGCCTTCGCCATGCGCGATGGGCATGCGCAGAATCTGCCCCTTCCGTGCGGTGCAGGTGAAGGGCGAGTCGGTAGTCTCCACCCTCAACCGCACCTCGCGGCAGACGAACTTGAGCCCGCGATTGCGGATCAGCGCGCCGGGGAGCAACCCGGCTTCCACCAAAATCTGGAAGCCGTTGCACACCCCCAGCACCAGCCCGCCATCGTTGGCGAACTGGCGCACGGCCTTCATCACCGGCGAAAACTTGGCGATGGCCCCGCAGCGAAGGTAATCGCCATAAGCGAAGCCGCCGGGCAGGATGACGGCATCCACCGCTCCCAGCGTGGACGAATCGTGCCAGATGAATTCCACCGGCTGTCCAAGATTAGTGCCGACCGCGTAAAAAGCGTCGTGGTCGCAGTTGCTTCCAGGAAAAACAATGACGCCAAATTTCATGAGTTATGTTTTAGGGGGAGGTTAATCCCTATTCTACCAAAAAGGGGACAGACGCATTTCTTTTCCAGACCGGACGGATACACCACTCGCCAGTGCTTCTATCCAAACCGCCTAACACCTGCCGTTTATTGAAGATAAAAAGGTCTGTAGAGGTTGATCTATGTCTTCCAGTGTTCCTATACTCGATAGAGTTACAGTTCGTTGAATCGGGTCCGGCTCACCCAAAACCCAGGAGAATTCATGAAGCTCATTAGGAACGTTTCCTCGCTCTTATCGCTCGCAGTGCTGCTCCCCGCCTTGTGTCTGGCGCAGGGAGCCGCCCCGTCCGACGACGTCGCCAAGCTGCGCGAACAAATTGCGGCCCAGCAGAAACAACTCGATCAACAGCGCCAGGCGCTCGATGCCCAGCAGAAGGCGCTCGATGCCCAGCAAAAGCTGCTGGACCGCCTGGTGGCCGCGCAAAGCGCGCCCGCGGCCGCTCCCGCTC
>JBAWDI010000702.1:0-1960 GCA_049590695.1 Bryobacteraceae bacterium | reverse complement strand
TCGTGTTCGTTCTGTACTGGAACCGGCGCTTTGACGACGCCATCGAACAGTGCCGGAAGAACATCGCGCTCAATCCCGGATTTCACCGGGACTACATTCTGCTCGCGAGGGTGTATGCGGCCCAGGGCAGATATCGGGAGTCGGTAGACACCTGTCTGAAAGTGCGCGAGCAGTTAGACGGAGTTTCCTTCCTGCCCCATCTGCTCGGCACTCTCGGGTTCGCCTATGCCTCCAGCGGAAACCCGGAAGCCGCACAGGAGATTTTGGGAGAATTGCGCCGGCTGGAGGCGAGTGGCGCCGTCACCGCCCACGAGCGCGCTGTGGTGGATACGGCCCTGGGCGATTGGGACGCCGCCATGCGCCATCTCGAAATGGCATATGAGCAGCGCACCGGCTTTGCGGTATTCGTCCCGGTCGAGCCTTTATTCGATGCGCTGCGCGCCCGGGGCTTGCTCACCGACACCCCGGCCTTCACGTGAACGTTCACCCCTAGCTCACGCGTGAACTCTTGCTGTGAGATGCGTGCATGCCTCATTCTGTGAGCGGCAGGTAAAGGCATCTTCGCCGCGAAGGCCTTCCGCTCCGGCGAGACGCGACTTGATCGCTACCAACTTTTGACGAATAGGAGATTGTATGAAACTCGCAACGATCGTACTACTGGGAATTCTGGTTCTGGGGTCATCCGCCACCATGCAGGCCGCCGACCCCGTTGGCGCTGGGCAGGTGGCCATGGCCTTTACGGGTGGGGGGGCTAATACCTCGGATACGGGTGGAGTTTGCATCTGGTACCCCCTGCTCCTTGGGGATTTCAACATGGAGTTCTTGTTCGAGTTCGTGGATGGCGCCCCGGCCGTCGACAAGGAACATGCTTACCTCATCTGGGTGTCGGACTTCAGCGCCATGGCGCAGGGGCCGTTCTTGCTGCCGCCGTCCTCCACTGGGCTGTTTACGCTCCTGTTGGTTCCCACCGGAGGGGGCACCATTTATTTCACCGACGTGCCCCGCCTTCGTAACTGGAAGGACTTGACTGATCGGACTACCTGGGGGAAACCCGTGGCCAGGTTTGTCAGGCAAGCGGGAATCTTCCAGAGCACCGATGGCGGATGGTCGGGCACGATGACTAGTTCGGCGGTGCTGACGTCGAGCACGCCCTTCACATTGGGCGGGAAAACGTTCGACTTCAAGGACCTGATCCCGCACGGAATGACCTGCTTCGAGGCTGGAAGTGGAAATGAGTTTGGAGACGATGAGGCCGGCACCTGCACCGCAATCGGCCCTGCGCAGTAAGAGCCGGGTCGCCGTCGGTTCCCAGGCAACGGGCGGGTTTTCTATGACAGCGCACTTCGACTCCCGCCCCGCTTGTCTGAAACCCATTTCGGGAGCATGCTGTAATATGCAGCCACAGGGGGAGGAATTCATGAATGGCGCTGAGAGATTCCGCATCGGCGATTATGACTGCTGGACTCTGGCCGACGGCGAATTGACCTACCCCGGATGGACCACGCTGCCGCCCGAGGGCGAGCCGCCCGCGGAGATCACTGCCCCGTATATAGCGCTGCTCGTCGATACCGGATCGACGCGAATTCTGATCGACACGGGCGCGGGAGCACTCGGCCCCAACACGGGTAAGCTGCCGGAGAGTCTGGCTTCGACGGGCTTCTTACCCGAAGATATCCATGCGGTGGTCCTTTCCCACGCGCATCTGGACCATATCGCCGGGGTGCAGATGTTTCCGAATGCGGCGGTGGTCATGATGCGGAAGGAGTACGACTTCTGGATGGCCGCCGAGACTCAGGCCCGGCTGGAGGCCTGCGAGATCTACGGCCTCGGGCCGCTGGAGATTGCGATGGCGGCCGCCGTTCGGGATCACGTGGCGCCCGAGAGAGACCGCCTGCGCCTGCTCGACCGGCCGGCGGAAATCGCGGCGGGCGTACTGGTGTTTCCCGCGCCGGGCCACACA
>JBAWDI010000701.1:0-5064 GCA_049590695.1 Bryobacteraceae bacterium | reverse complement strand
GGCTGCGCTGGCGGCCATGATGGTGCTGTTCTTCCATGCGGCGCGGCTGGCGTTGGTGGTGTTCGATCCGTACATGTCCTCGCGGCCGCTGGCCGAGGCGCTGCTCCAGGCGCCGCCCGGAAAGCTGATTGTGGACGACCAGTATTACACCTTCTCATCGGTTTTCTTCTACACCAACCGGCGCGCGCTGTTGCTGAACGGGCGGGTTAATAATCTGGTGTACGGGTCTTACGCGCCGGACGCGCCCACGGACGTTTTCATCGACGATCGCGATTTCGCGCAGCTCTGGCCGCGCCCGGAGCGGTATTACCTGGTGGCGGAAGGGCCGCAGGCGCCGCGGATCGAGAAGTTAGTGGGCAAAACGGCCTTGCACGTGGTGGCCGCGAGCGGGGGCAAATTCCTCTTCACAAATAAATAACAACTTTCTTTCCCCTGTTTTCAATCACTTGGACATCCGACCCCGGCTGAATGCGAGGTCCGGTGTGCTAGTTTCGAATTGGGAAGAAGGTTGCGCGGCTTCGCGGATTCGCGAAGCCGTTTTTTTTTTGAGGAGCACAAATGGAAACCACCGTGAACGAAGAAGAGAAGGCTCCCAAAACTTTGAGAATTCGTATTTCGGATCTTTTGGACAAAGCCATTGTGGGGATCGAAGACCGGTTCAAGGCCAAGGACTTCAAGCCGACCATGGGGGACTACCTCAAACTCTTGCAGATGGAAATCGATCTCGAGCAGGAAGAAATCAGGGAGATTAAAGTCACATGGGTCGAACCGGCGACGACGTCCGACTCCGAAAAGCAGCTCGGGATATAGCGTATCACCCGCTGCCTTCGCAACAGAAGTTTCATGACTCGGAGGCCCGATTCAAGGGCTTCTCCGGACCCATTGGCAGCGGGAAGAGCCAGGCGGTCTGCCACGAAGCCATCCGCTCCAGCTATCTGAACCAGGGACGCCTGGGACTGCTGGGCGCGCCGACCTATCCGATGTTGCGGGATGCGACGCAGGCGGCGTTGTTCGAGATTCTGGATGGGAACAAGATTCCGTTCGATCACAGCAAGGCGGAGAACACGCTGATCATGCGCGATACGCGATCCAAGATCCTGTTCCGGCCGATGGACGAATTCGAGCGGCTGCGCGGCACCAACCTGGCATGGTTCGGCCTCGACGAGCTGACCTATACCCGGGAAGAAGCGTGGCTGCGCCTGGAGGGGCGTCTGCGCGACCCCAAGGCAAAGCGCCTGTGCGGCTTTGCGGCGTGGACGCCCAAAGGCTACGACTGGGTTTACCGGAGGTTCATAGCAAAGCCGGTCAAGGGGTACGAAGCGATCATAGCCGAGCCGAGCGAGAACCGGTACCTCCTCCAACAAATTCCGGATTACTACGAGCGGCTCAAAGACAGCTACGACGAACGCTTCTATCAACAGGAAGTAATGGGCCTGTACCTGAACCTGGATTCAGCGCTGGTATATGCCTCCTTCGGGCGCAACGAAAATCTTGCGGATTTGAGCCTCGATCCTGCTTTGCCGCTGCTTTGGGCGCTGGATTTCAACGTGGATCCGATGAGCTCGCTGGTGGTGCAAATAGCTCGCGGCAAGGTGCGGGTGCTGGATGAAATCGTGCTCCGGCATTCCACCACCGCCGAAGCCTGCGAGAAGTTCTTGCAACGATTTCCCAAGAGCCCGGCCGGCATCGTGGTCTACGGGGACGCTTCGGGGAACCAGCAACATACCACTGGAGCTTCGGACTACGACATGATCCACGAGTATTTCCGGGTCCACTCCCCCATGCTGGTGACCTACAAGGTGCCGAGTAGTAATCCGAGCGTGCGGGAGCGAATCAATCTGACCAACTCCAGGCTGCGGTCGGCCGCCGGCGAGATCGGGCTGCTGGTGGACTTCAAGTGCAAGGAACTGATTATGGATTTCGAGCAGGTGTCTTTCAAGGCCGACACCTACCAGATCGACAAGGACCGGGACCGGCTGAGAACGCACCTGTCCGACGCGCTGGGGTACCTGCTCTGGCAGGAATGCATGCCGGTCAAGTCTGGCGGGGAGCGGGGGGGGCGACTTCTTTTATGAAGAACATCAACCGGGAACATCCCGAGTACATCGCGCGCAAGGCGATGTGGAAGCAGTACAAAGACCTCTACGCGGGCGGCGAGCGATTGCGCGCGAACGTCTCGGAATACCTGGTGCGCCGGCACAAAGAGCCGGGCGAGGTCTACCAGGAGCGGCTCAGCCGCATGTTCTACCAGAACTACATCGGCTCGATCGTCGACTGGTATGCGGCCACGCTGATGCGGCGTGAGCCGGTCCTGTTGTTGGAAGGAACCGACACCGCCGCCAAGAGCTTCTACACCGCGCTGACGGACGATTGCGATTTGAAGGGAGCCAGCCTCAGCGAGTTTTTCCGCCAGCGATTCATCCAGACCATGGTCTGCGGCAGCAGCTTCATCGTGGTGGATTTTCCGCGGGCTGGTCCGGAGGGATCCCCCGCCCTGCTGACGCGCGCGGAAGAGGACGCTTCGGGACGGTCGCGCGCCTACCTGGTGGACTACGGGCCGGACGAGGTCATCAACTGGAACTACGACCCGTCGGGCGGGCTGGAGTGGGCGGTGATCCGCACCTCCTGCCTGCAACAATCCACGGTCGCGGATTCGAAATGGGAGCGGGAGACGCGCTGGATCTACTACGACCGCGAGAACTACCTGATGTACCGCCAAGCGGGCGATTCAAGCCCCATCGAACTGATCGACCAGGGACGCCACGGGTTGGCGTCGCTGCGGCGCGTGCCCATGTTCCAGATGAAGGTGTCGGAGGGGCTGTGGCTGCTGAACAATGCCGCGCTTCTGCAACTGGAACACTTCAATAAGTCCAACGCGCTTTCCTGGGCGCTGACCATGGGACTGTTCGCCACTCCAGTGGTCTATTCGGACCGGGAGTTCAAGCAGATCGTCGGGGAATCCTATTACATCCAACTCGGGAAGGATGACCGGTTCGGATGGACGGAGCCGGAGGGAAAGGTCTACCAGATCGCGGCCGACAACCTGAACCAGTTGAAGGACGAGATCTACCGCGTCTGTTACCTGATGATCCAGGCCGGATCGTCGAGCGGCGGAGGCCGGCAGTCCGGGCTGAGCAAGCAGTTGGACTTCAACACCACGCAGGAGGTGCTGCGCGGGTACGGCGATGTGGTGAAAGGCACCATGAAGCAGGTCTTGTGGGCCATCGCGGCCGCGCGGCAGGACGGGATTTCGATCGGCGTCTCGGGACTGGACGAGTTCGACATCGACGATCTCGGCACGGAGCTGGACGACGCCAAGAAACTGCTGGATCTGGGGATCGGCTCGGAGACGTTGAAGAAGCAGGTCTTCAAGAAGCTGGCCTTCAAGTACCTGAGCGATGCGCGGCAGGAAGTCAAGAACCAGGTGGCGGAGGAGATCGACCGGATGAAGTACACAGAGGGAGTTTCTTAGGAGGCATATGGAAGGCATCGACGTTCAAGCGATCGTGCGGCAGGCGATCGAGGAGTTCGCAACCAACGAGCAGTCCAAGAATGAGCCGGCTTACAAGGCGGAACTGCAGGAGGAACGCAAGCGCAGGGAGCAACTGGAGCGCAGGCTGAACGAGTTGGTGGCGGAGAACAAGCGCAGCCGCCAGATGGCCGCGGAAGCGGAGCGAAGCTCGGCCGTGAGAGCGGAATTGCAGCGGCTGGGCGTGGCCAAGATCGACCTTGCGTTCAAGGCGGTGCAGGACGGGATCGTGCGAACCGAGGACGGGCGTCTAGTGGCCCGGACCGACGCCGGCGAAACGCCGTTGAAGGAACACCTGGCGGCGTTCGTGAATGAGAATCCGGAGTTTCTGCCGGCTCGCATTGCCGGCGGAACCGGGATGACCGCGACCTTCAAAGCGCCGTCCACGGGCAGAGACACGGTGAGCATCGAACAAATCCGCCCGGGCATGAGCGCGGAAGAGATGCAACGGGTACGAGAGGAAATCGTGCGCGTGGCGTCGCAGACCCTTCGGGGCCTGTAGTAACAACCGGCCCAAACACAAGCGGCCGGCAAGAACAATCAACTTAAGGAGAACGAATGGCAGCTATTACCTCAACTAACGTCGCAAGCGCGATTGTCAAGCTGGTGGCGGCGGACGCATTGCCGGTGCTGGTCGGGAACCTCGTCATGGGGAACCTGGTGAATCGCGACTACGAGCCGGTGCTGGCCAATGCCGGCGACACAGTAAACGTACCGATACCCCCGACGATGGTGGCGAACAACATCCTCGAAGGCTACGCGGTGCAGACGCAAAACCCGAGTCTGGGAAACGCGCAGATCGTGCTCAATACGCACGTGGAAGCGACTTTCCAGATTCCGGACGTGACCAAGGTGCTGGCGGTTCCCGACCTGCTGAAGATCTACATGCAGCCGTCGGTGGCCGCCATCGCCCAGAGAATCGAGACCGACCTTCTGAGCCTGTACCCCGGCTTCACGACCAACCCCCCGGTGGGGACGGCGGCGACGCCGATCACGGAAGCCGTCATCGACGCGGCGGAGACCGCGCTGTTCCTGTCGAAGGTCCCGCCTCAAGAGCAGAAGTTCATCGTGGTGGACGCCGCGACGTATTCGACCTGGCGGCAAATTCCGCGCTTCAGCGAATTCCAGAACTCGGGCGAAGCGGGCCTGCGCGCACTGATCGAAGGCACCATCGGGAAGATCAAGGACTTCTTCGTCTTCCGGTCGCAGTTCGTACAGAAGACGGGCACTACCACGGTGACCACCCACAACATGGCGTTCACCAAGGACGCTCTCGGCCTGGTGATCCGGCGGCTGCCGCAGCCGCTGCCCGGAACCGGCGCCATCGCGGAGTACGCGGAGTTGGGCAACTTCGGTATGCGCGTAGTGATGAGCTACCAGCCGAACACGCTGGCGCAGCAGTTCACGGTGGACGTGCTGTACGGGTGTGGCGTGCTGCGCAACACTTCGGGCGTGCAGGTCAACACGTAGGACAGACGGACGTGGCGCGGACTCTCAGTCTGCCGGGCCCAGAGGGCACCCGAGCGCGTCCCGAT
>JBAWDI010000700.1:0-1527 GCA_049590695.1 Bryobacteraceae bacterium | reverse complement strand
GCTGGCGACCGTCTGTTGCGCTTCGACCACCTCTACGGTATTGATCACGCCGGCTTCCATGCGCGCGCGCGTCATCTCCAGGGTTTCCTGGGCAACCTGCACGTTCTTGCGCGCCACCTCGACTTGTCCGGCGGCCGCTTCCAGATCGAGGCAGGCCTGGCGAACTTGGGCTTCGATCTGGCTTCGCGTGTCGTCCAACTCGGCCTGGCGCTGCGCCAGCACCGCTTCGGCCTGTGCGATGTCGCCCGCGGTTCGCCCACCTTGCCATAGCGGAATGGCGAGAGTGCCGACCACGGCGAAGGCTCCGTGCGATTGAGCCGGATTGGTGCCGATCACCTGGTAGTCGCCGCTGACCGCGACCGATGGCAGGCGCTGGGCGCGCGCAGCCGACAGGGCCTTCCTGGCTGCCTCCACCTGGGATTGGGCGGATTTGAGGTCGGCACGCTGTTGTTCGGCCTGGGCCACGGCGGCATCCACACTCTGGAGGGGCGCCGGGCTGAAGGGGAAGCTATCGGTAAGCTGATAGCCGGCATTGGGAGCGAGGCCGGTGAGTCGCGCCAGGTTGATCTTCTGTTTGGCGAGATCGTTGCGCAGCGTAATGATCTGCTGTTGTTGGGTGAGCGTCCGTACCTGGCTTTGGTCGACATTGAGCCGCCCGAGCACGCCTTCGGTGTGTTGCTCGGTGGATTGATGGAAGACGGCATTGGCGGTGTCGAGTTGCGATTGCGCGGCGTCCACGCGGGCTTGGGCGGCCAGCACCTGCAAATAAGCGCCGCCCACCGCCAGCGTGATGAGATCGCGCGCATCCTGCAGGCTGAATTGGCTGGCGCGGGCGGTGGCTTGGGCGGCGCGGTAGTTATCGAGCGCGGTCAGGTTCGCCACGGTCTGGCTGAGGCTGGCCTGGAGGCTGAAGTAGTTGAACGGACCCGCGATGGTGGGAATGTGGAAGCCGGGCACGCTGATGCGCAGTCCCATCGCGGCGAGGTCGGTTTGCTGCACGGTTTCGCTGAGATTGCCGTTGATGTTCGGCAGCAGGGCGCTACGGGCCACCGTCACCTGCGCGCTGGTTTGACGCACGGTTTGCGCCAGCCCGACCGCGCCCAGGTTGTAAGCCAGGCCGCGCTGGAGCGCCTCCTGTAGGGACAGCTTGCCGGAAAAAGGCATGGCCGTGGTGCTGCGCGTGCTGCCGCTGTAGGGTCCGGAAATCTGGACGCTGGGGTTCAGGGTGTTGACGCTGGTAGTGGTCCCCGGCACGGGCAATTCGGCGGCGCCGACCGAGCCGCCCTGGTTGTTGCGGCCTGAGGCCGGCAAGACGACCGCCGACGGGCCTGACGGGCCGCCGGACGAAGACTGTGCGAAGGCGCTGCCCGCGCACGTCAGGAGGGTCAAAAACACAACGCTGCCGAATGGTTTCATGGCATCTCTCGTCATTTCGAAATCGCTACCAATTTGCGCATGGCGGCCACCAACTGGCGCTGTTGGGCCGCGGAAAGCGCCGCCAACTGCCGCGCCTCGGCTCGTTGGGCG
>JBAWDI010000699.1:0-4201 GCA_049590695.1 Bryobacteraceae bacterium | reverse complement strand
TCGGTAGAGCGGGCGATGGAAAGGTTCTTGGCTTAACTCCGATGCTTTACTATTTACTCTATGAACGGCTGCAACCATACATCAGCCCGCTGCGCGTCTTCCGCTACACCACCTTCCGAACGGCGTTTGCCAGCCTGACGGCGTTGTTCCTGTGTATTGCGCTGGGGCCTTGGCTGATCGAGAAGCTGCGGCAATTCCAGATTGGGCAGTACATTCGCGAGGAAGGCCCGAAATCTCACCAGAAGAAGGCCGGCACGCCGACCATGGGCGGCGTTCTGATTATCATCTCGATTGTGATACCAACGCTGTTGTGGGCGGACCTGCGATATCCGTACGTGTGGATCGCCATCGCGGCGCTGGTGGGTTACGGCTGGATCGGGTTTCTGGACGACTACGCGAAAGTGACCCACCATCAGAATCTGGGGCTGACGGCGCGGCGCAAGCTGGCGTACCAGTTCGCGATGGGGTTCGCATTCGCCGCGAGTCTGCTGGTGATGCGCCTTCACAACGATTATTCAACGGCCATGAACATCCCATTCTTCAAACAGTACCAACCGTCGCTGCTGATCGGGCGGCTCATGGGGAATCCATGGACGTACGTGCTGGGGGTGGCGCCGTTCTGCATTTTCGTCGCGCTGGTGGTGGTGTTCTCGTCGAATGCGGTGAACCTGACGGACGGGCTGGACGGGCTCGCCATCGGTCTGATGGTGATTGCCGCGGGCGCGCTCACAGCGCTGGCGTACGCCGGCGGACACGCGCAACTAGCCGAATACCTGCAACTGGCGCGCAATCCGCACACGTCGGAACTGACCGTCTTCTGCGGCTCGATGACCGGCGCCAGCGTGGGCTTCCTGTGGTATAACGCGCATCCGGCGGATATCTTCATGGGCGACGTGGGAGCGCTGGGGCTGGGCGGCGCCATGGCGGTGGTGGCGGTGCTCATCAAGCAGGAAGTGCTGCTGGTGTTCATCGGCGGCGTTTACGTGCTGGAGGCGCTTTCGGTCATCCTGCAGGTGGGCAGCTTCAAGCTGCGCGGCAAACGGGTTTTCAAGATGGCTCCGCTGCACCATCATTTCGAGGCGCTGGGGTGGGCGGAATCGAAGATCATCGCGCGCTTCTGGATCGCGGGGCTGGTGATGGCGCTGTTCGCGCTGACGACTTTGAAGCTGAGATGACATGGGGGCCAGGGGCTAGGAGCCAGGGGCTAGGGGAATGACGTGAACCTGAACGGAGCCAAGACGCTGGTGGTGGGGATGAAGAAGTCGGGCATGGCGTCGGCGGAGCTGCTGGCGAGGCAGGGAGCGACGGTCCGCGCCACGGATCTGAAATCGCTGGAGGAACTGGGCGAAGCGCGGGAAGTGCTGGGGCGGCTCGACATTCCATTCGCGCGGCAGACGGCGGAAGTGTTCGAGGGGTGCGACTTGATCGTGCTCTCGCCGGATGTGCCCGCGGACCTGCCGGCGCTGGTGGAGGCCCGGCGGCGGGGAGTGCGGGTGATCGGCGAAGTGGAACTGGCGGCGCCGTTTCTGAAAGGCGAGACCATCGGCATCACGGGATCGAATGGCAAGACCACCACCACCAGCCTGGTGGGCCACATCCTCGGTGAAGCCGGCGTGCCGGTGCAGGTGGGCGGCAACATCGGAAAACCCGTGACCGCCATGGTGGAGAGCTCTCGCGCGGATGGCTGGAACGTGTTGGAGCTTTCGAGTTTTCAGTTGGAGACCATCGCGGAGTTTCGGGCGCATATCGGGCTGGCGCTGAACGTGACCGGGAACCACCTCGACCGGCACCACACGTTGGAGAATTATGCGGCCGCCAAGGGCCGGCTGTTTGAAACACAGCGGAGCGGAGACTTCGCCGTGCTCAACGCCGAGGACGCGGTGTGCGTGGGATACGCGGACGGCACGCTAGCCACGGCGCAGTGGTTCAGCAGCCGGCGCGAGGTGTCGCCGGGAGCGAGCCTGTGCGGCGAGAACGTGGTGCTGGATGGCCGCGTGCTGATGACGGCCGGCGAGATTCCCCTACGCGGGCGCCACAACGTGGAAAACGTGCTGGCAGCCGCGATTGCGGCGGCGCGGGCGGGAGTGAAGGCCGAGGCGATCGCGGCCGCCGTGCGCACGTTCCAGGCGGTGGAGCACCGGCTGGAGTTCGTGCGTAGGGTGAGCGGAATCGATTTCTACAACGATTCGAAGGCCACCAGCGTGGACGCCACGTTGAAGGCGCTGGACGCGTTTTCCGGCGGCCTGTGGGTCATTCTGGGGGGCAAGGACAAGGGATCGGACTACTCGCCGCTGCGCGCGCCGCTGGAGGCCAAGGCGCGGGCGGCTCTGCTCATCGGCGCCGCCGCGGGCAAAATTTCGAGCCAGTTGCGGGGCGCCGCGCCGCTGGTGGATTCCAAAACGCTGGATGCGGCCGTGGCGCACGCGTATGCGGGGAGCCAGCCGGGCGACACCATTCTGCTGGCGCCGGCGTGCGCCAGCTTCGACCAGTTTAGAAGCTTCGAGCATCGCGGCGAGGTTTTCAAACAAATCGTCAACCAACTACCACCCAAGGATTGATATGGCACAACGGCTCAAGACCGACTGGATTCTGTTCGTCACGGTGCTGGCGATGATGTCGTTCGGCGTGCTGATGCTCTACAGCGCATCGTCGATTATGGCGCAGCTCGATCCACGTTACGGCTGGAGCTGGCACTTCGTTCTGCGGCAGGTGGAGTGGGCGGCCGTGGCGGTGGCCGTCATGATGACCCTGAAGAAGACGAACTACCGCAAATTCCGGAACCCCGCGGTGGCCTTCGGGGCGATGAGCGTCGCTCTGATGCTGCTGGCGGTGGTCTACATCGTGGATACGGCACATCACCGGTGGCTGCGAGTGGGGACGGTTGGCGTGCAGCCCTCCGAGCTAGCTAAGCCGGCGCTGGTGATCTTCCTGGCCTTTTTTGTGACGTGGAGGGCGCGCGCCATCAACAATCCGAGGTATACGCTGGTTCCGGCGGCCCTGGCCGTGGGACTCATCATCCTGGCGGTGGTGGTGGCGGATCTCGGCACCGCGGTGGTATTGGGGGCGGCGGCGGCGGCCGTATTTATCGTGGCGGGCCTGGAGTGGCGCTATTGCGCGATCGCGGGGGCGGTGGCGGCGGTGGGGGTGGTGATCTTCATCTTCGCGGAGCCGTACCGTATTGTCCGGGTGGTGCAGTTCTTCGATTCCAAATTCAAGATCATTGCCAAGTTCGACCCCAACGGCAATATACGGAAACGCATGGAACAGTCGCTGGTGACGCGCGATACCAATTACCAGTTGGAGCAGTCGCAGATCGCGGTGGGGGCCGGCGGCCCGGCGGGCCTCGGGCTCACCAACGGGAGACAGAAACTGTGGTACCTGCCGGAAGCGCATACGGACTTCATATACGCGGTGGTCGCCGAGGAACTGGGGCTGGCCGGTTCGGTGGGGTTGCTGCTCGGCTTTGGAGTGATCTTCTGGCGGGGCCTGCGCGCCGCGTTCCGGATACACGACGATTTCGGACGCTACCTGGCGCTGGGCGTGACCGTGGTGGTGGTGGTGCAGGGATTCATCAACATGAGCGTGGTGCTGGGAATGATGCCGACCAAGGGGATACCGCTGCCCATGATCAGCTATGGCGGAAGCTCGCTGCTGAGCACGCTGGCGCTGTTGGGGATTCTGATGAATGTGGCGGAGAATGCGGGGTGAGTGGCGCTGCGCTTTGCGGGAGAGCCTTTTTTCGACGCGGAGACGCGGAGACGCGGAGAAAGACGCGGAGACGAAATAAGGAGAATAAAGTTAAAACCTGAGAGCGCAGAGGAAGCGGAGACTCGTGAAAGAGCGAGGGCGAAGGGCAAGGGGTGAGTAAGAGTAATTTTTTGATGGCCGGCGGAGGTACTGGCGGGCATGTCATTCCGGCGCTGGCGGTGGCGCGGGAATTGCGGCAACGGGGGCATCGCGTGTTCTTTGTGGGGACCCAGCGCGGGCTGGAAGCCAGGCTGGCGCCGGGTGAAGGGTTCGAGTTGAAGAAGATTGAGATCGGCGGGTTGAACCGGGTGGGGCTGCGGCAGAAACTATCGACGCTTGCGCGATTGCCTTTTACCACGCTCGGCTGCTTCAGGCTGGTGCGCGGGGTCTCGGCGGTGTTCAGCATGGGGGGGTATGTGGCGGGGCCGGTGGTGATGGCGGCGCTGCTCAGGGG
>JBAWDI010000698.1:0-1796 GCA_049590695.1 Bryobacteraceae bacterium | reverse complement strand
CTTGGCGGGTGGCGCGCTCTTCTTGGCCGCAGGCCGCGACTGCGCGAATCCACACCCGGCGACCAGCATCAGAAGAATCGGCAGCTTCTGCATCTCTTCCATGGTAGACGCACCGGCTTCCGTGCTGGTGACGTATGTAGAATGAAAAAAGTGCCCTACGATCTCATCGTTATCGGGAGCGGCCCCGGCGGCTACTCCGCGGCCATTCGTGCCGGCCAGTACGGCCTCAAGACGGCGCTCGTCGAAAAACAGGCCCGGCTGGGCGGCACTTGCCTCCTGGTGGGGTGCATTCCCACCAAGGCCCTGCTCCACACCGCCGATGTCTGGCAGCGCTTCGTCCACGCGGATCAAGAAGGCATCCGCTGCGAAAACCCGCGCCTCGACTACGCCAAAGTGAAGGAGCGCAAGGACGGCATCGTCGCCAAGCACTCGAATGGAGTGGCGATGCTGCTCAAGCGCGCCAAAGTCGAGCGCATCTCGGGCTTCGCCACGCTCCAAGGCAACGGCAAGGTGGAAGTGAAGTCGGATGCCGGTATCCAGACGCTCGAAGGCAGGAACATCATCATCGCCACCGGTTCGGAGGCCCGCATGTTGCCCGGCCTCGAGCCCGACCCCGATTTCATCCTCACCAATATCGAGATACTCAACCTCGCCGCCGTTCCCAAAAGCCTCATCATCATCGGCGCCGGCGCAGTGGGCGTGGAGTTCGCGTCCATCTTCCACCGCTTCGGCACCGAGGTGACGGTCATCGAGATGCTGCCTCGCATCGTCCCGGTGGAAGACGAGGACATCTCCCAGGAACTCGAGCGCGTCTTCCGCAAGCGGAAGATGCGAGTCGAAACCGGCGCGCGCGCGGAAAACATCCGCAAGACCGGCCAAGGCGTAAGCCTCACGCTCATCACCAAGGACGGCAAGCAGGAACAGCTCGAAGCCGAAAAGCTGCTGGTAGCGGTGGGCCGCCAGCCCAACACCGAAAACATCGGACTGGAACATACCAAGGTGGAACTGGATCGCGGCTTTATCAAGGTCAACCCTTACCAGCAGACCGCCGAGCCGGGCGTCTACGCCATCGGCGACGTGGTGGCGGGCACTCCTCAACTGGCGCACGTCGCCACTATGGAAGGCATGGTCGCGGTGGCGCACATGGCCGGCAAGCCCGCCATCCCCATCAACAAGAACCGCATCCCTGGCTGCACCTACACCGAGCCCGGAATTGGCAGCGTGGGGTTGACCGAAGCGCAGGCGCGCGCGCAGGGCTACCGGGTGAAGGTCGGGCGGTTCCCCTTCGCCGGCAACAGCCGCGCCACCATCCTGGGCCATCACGAAGGTTTCGTCAAAGTGGTTTCAGACGAGAGATACGGCGAGATTCTCGGCGTCCATATCATCGGTCCTGAGGGATTCGAGCTGATTGCCGAGGCGGTCGCCGCCATGGAAGCGGAAGCCACTGTCGAAACCATGGTGCACACCATCCACGCCCATCCCACGCTGTACGAGGCGGTGGGCGAGGCGTTCAACGCCGTTTACGGTCTTTCGATCAATGCGTAAGTGTTGTCTGCGGGAACTCGGGCGCACGGATTACGGCCAGGCGCTGGAGCTGCAACGGCAGCTCATCGCCGAGCGCCAGCAGGGCCTCATCCCCGACCAACTACTGCTGCTCGAACATCCGCATGTCATCACGCTGGGCCGTAACGGCAAGGCCGCCAACCTGCTCGCCAGCGACGAAGTGCTGAGCCGCGCGGGCATCGCTTTCTACCCCACCGATCGCGGTGGCGACGTCACTTACCACGGCCCCGGCC
>JBAWDI010000697.1:0-9338 GCA_049590695.1 Bryobacteraceae bacterium | reverse complement strand
CCCTACAAGAGTGCGGTGTAGGGGCCGGGCGGCCCAGAGGGCACCCCGCGGCCCGAAGCGTTGAGGGACAAATCAAGCCGCCGAAGACTCGTAACCACACGATCACCTCGGTCGAGCCCGGCTATCCAGTTCTCGATGGGTAGGTCACGTCACGCGGGTGGCTGCTGGTCGAGGGCGCCCTGATCGCGCACTGGCAGCCTTGCGGCGGCAATCGCGGCATCGAGGTCATCGACAGCCTCCGCGCTTGGATGAGGTAGCTGCCGAACGGCCCGCAAGACGGCTTCAGGCGATCTCGCTCTTTCGAAGAGAGAGAGCAGACTCTCCAGCGCCACCTGCTCCACGCTCTTCTGTTGCGCGGCGGCAATCCCTTCCAGGCCACGTGCTCAGGCGGCGGCAGGACGGGGAGCCGTCAATTGGCCGGATCGTCGCCGTCGCCGGCTCGGTCCTGGTGGTCTGCGGCGCAAATGATGCACCTTATCCAACGCGCCGTGGAGCAGGCGTTTCGCCTGCCATGCCGGTATTCCTACCGGCATTCCCCGAAGAACGTCGGCACGGACGCCGGCCTGGCAACCTAAAAGGTCGCTCCAGGGATCGTCTGTCCGGAGTGGATAAGGCGCATTTCTTGCGCCGCACTACGCTAGGCCCCTGCGCCGGGCGGGGCGTTACAATCGTCATGTATGCGCCGCTGGCTCATTCTCACGCTAGCTTCGATGGCGATCGTTTTCGCGCAGAAGAAGCCGTTCGATTCCGCCGCCATGATGGAGTTGAAGCGGATGAGCGATCCGCAGATATCTCCCGACGGCAAATGGGTGACGTTCACCGTGCAGACCGTGGACGTCGTGGCCAACAAGAAGCCGTCGCAAATCTGGATCGCGCCGCTCTCTGGCGGCACGCCACGCCAGATCACGCATGACGGTGAGACCAACCAGCGCGCGCGCTGGTCGCCCGATTCCAAGCGGATCGCGTATATCTCAGACCGCGGCGGATCTTCGCAGATCTGGTTGATGGATACCGACGGGGGCGACGCCCGGCAGGCCACCAGTCTTTCCACCGAAGCCGATGGCGTGCTGTTCTCCCCCGACGGCAAGAACCTCCTGTTCACCAGCGAAGTCTACCCGGAGTGCGGCGCCGACGAGGCCTGCAACAAGAAGAACCTGGACGCGGAGAAGAACAGCAAGGTCAAGGCGCGCATCTATACCGAGCTGCTCTACCGCCATTGGACCGCGTGGCAGGCGAAGCGGCGTAGCCACCTGCTGGTGGTTGGTGCGACCGGGGGCGCGCCTCGCGACTTGACGCCGGGCACCCGCGACGTGCCGCCGTTCTCGCTCGGCGGCGCGGACGACTACGACATTTCGCCGGATGGCCAGGAAGTCTGCTACTCCATGAACGCCGACCCCGTGCCCGCCATCAGCACCAACACGGATGTATACGCGGTCTCCATCGCCGGCGGACAGCCGCGCAAGATTACCAACACCCCGGGCGCGGATACCAACCCGCGCTATTCGCCCGACGGCAAGTACATCGCCTGGCGGGCGCAGTTCCGCGCGGGATATGAGAGCGACCGCTTCCGGCTGCTGGTGCTCGAGCGCAGCACCGGCAACGTCGCCAACCTCACCGACAACCTGGACCGGTGGGTCAATAGCTTCACCTGGGCGCCGGACTCCACCGGGTTGTTTTTCACCATCGACGATCGCGGCCGCCAGAGCATCCAGTTGATTCCGGTGGCGGGCGGCGCGGCGCGCATGGTGGCCAGCGGGGACAACGAGCTGGACGACATGCAGTTGACCCGCGACGGCAAGACCATGGTCTACACCCAGCAGAGCGGCGTCTCGCCGGTGGAGATCTATCGCGCCGCCTCGGCGGGCGGCGCTCCGGTGGCACTCACGCACCTCAACGACCAGGTTCTGAACGCCTGTCAGCTCACGCCGCTCGAGGAGTTCTGGGTGGATGGCGCGGAGGGCGCGCGCGTGCAAAGTTTCGTGGTGAAGCCCTACGGCTTCCAGCCGGACCGCAAGTACCCCGTGCTGCTGCTGATCCACGGCGGACCCCAGGGATTCTGGGGCCACAGTTGGACCTATCGCTGGAACGCGCAGGTGTTCGCCGCCGCCGGCTACGTGGTGGTGATGCCCAATCCGCGCGGCTCCACGGGCTACGGCCAGAAGTTCATCGACGAGATCAACGGCGACTGGGGCGGCCGCGCGTTCGACGACATCATGGCGGTGGCCGACTACATCGTGACCGGCATGCCGTATGCCGATTCCAGCCGCATGACGGCGGCCGGCGGATCCTACGGCGGCTACATGATCGATTGGATTCTGGGCCATACGCAGCGGTTCAAGGCGCTCATCTCCCACGCGGGAGTGTACGACCTGGAGAGCGAATTCGGCGCCACCGAGGAACTGTGGTTTCCGCTGTGGGAATTCGGCGGCACGCCCTGGGACAAGCCGGAGACGTACGCCAAGTGGTCGCCCAACAAGTACGTCCCGGATTTTCACACGCCCACGCTGGTGGTCACGGGCGAGTTGGATTTCCGCGTGCCGTACACCCAGAGCCTGGAGCTCTTCACCGCGCTGCAATTGCAAAAAGTCCCTTCCAAGCTTGTGGTTTTCCCCGATGAAGGCCACTGGGTTTTGAAGCCGCAGAATAGCCTGCTGTGGTACAAAACCTTCATCGACTGGATGGATTCCTGGGTCAAAAAGTGAAGACGATTCTGGCAATAGCCCTGCTGCTGGCGGTGGCGGCTGCGGCCGCGCTTCTGGCGATGTCCACGCACACGGTTTTGAGCCTGGTGGCCCCGGTCAAGATAATCGGGGTCTCCACTCCGGTCGCGGTGCGGATCGCGAACCCTCACGGCGTGCGCCGCTTCAGCGCGTACGCGGAGCAGAATGGGGCGCGCTATCTTCTGTTCGACGAGAGCGCGCCCGCGCACCGCTGGTGGTGGCGCCGGCATGAGCCCGCCCGAACCGTGGCTTTCGAAGCGGGTAAGAACAAAGCGCCGGACCTGAAGGAAGGTCCCGCGCGGCTGGTGGTTGAGGCCGTCTCCGACGACTTCCGCGGCAGCACCGACACGGCTTCCTACGATGTCCGCGTGGTGCTCACCGCGCCGCGTGCGATTGCCGACAACGCCCAGCACTACATCAACCAGGGCGGCATGGAACTGGTGACATTTACCCCCGGCGGCTCCTGGAGCGAAGCCGGCGTGAGGGTCGGCAAATACACATTCCGCAGCTTCCCTCTGCCGGGGCACCCGGACCAGCGCTTCGCCATGTTCGCCTATCCGTGGGACCTGCCGCCCGGCGTGACGCCGGTGGTCTACGTGCGCAACCTGGCGGGCACGGAAGCCACCGCGCGTTTCTGGTTCAAGCTGTTCCCCAAGAAATTTCGCGTCCGCGATTTTCCGATTGACGACGCCCTCATGGAAAAGCTCGTCAACTCCGTCGATCCCACGGGCACGCTGGCACCGGGACCTGACCTGCTCTCGCGCTTCCTCAAGATCAACGGCGAGATGCGGCGCCGGAACAACCAGCAGCTTGCCGATCTCCGCTTCCAGACCGAAGAGAAGGTCTTGTGGAGTGGCCCGTTCCTTCACTGGGGCAAGGAAGAGTCGATGTTTGCGGACGTCCGCAAGTATATCTACCATGGCAAGCAGGTGGACCAGCAGGTACACCTGGGCTTCGATCTATCGGACGTGCAGAACGAACCGGTGAATGCCACCAACGACGGACGCGTGGTCTGGGCCTCGGACCTGGGCATCTACGGAAACTGCATCGTGGTGGACCACGGTTATGCGCTGCAGTCCATTTACGGGCACCTGAGTAAGATCGATGTGAAAGTGGGCGACATGGTGAAGAAAGGGCAGACCATGGGCATTGCCGGCTCGACGGGGTTGGCGGGCGGCGTTCACGTGCATTTCAGCATGCAGATCGACGGCGTGCAGGTGAACCCGCGCGAGTGGTGGGACGAGCACTGGATCGAGGATCACGTACTGAGTAAGTTGAAGTAGGTGAACATATGACGGATCGTATTAGAACATCCGGCAGGCGGGATTTCTTGCGGATGATGGGCCTGGGGGCAACCGCCCTCGCGCTTGCGAACACCGGCTTGGGCTCTGCCACCGCCGCGAAGCCTTTGCGCGGGCTTTTTCCGATTGGATTTACGCCCTTCACCCCGGACGACAAGATCGACCTCGACAGCCTTGCCGCTCAAGCGAAGTTCTGCAATCGCGGGAGAGTGCATGGCCTCATGTGGCCCCAGAACGCCAGTGGTTGGAACACCCTGTCCGAAAAGGAAAGGCTGGATGGCGCCGAGGCGATTCTCTCTTCCGGTACAGGCGGGAAGACGGCGCTGGTGATCGGCGTGCAAGGCTCGGATCTCGACGCCGTTACCCGATACGCCCAGCAGGCCGAGAAACTGGGAGCGGACGCGATCGTATCGCTTCCCCCGGCGGGCGTCAGCGACGAAAAGGCAATCCTGGCCTACTATCAAAAGGTCGCAAGTATCACAAGCCTCCCATTCTTTGCGCAGGCCGTCGGGAACATGAGCGTGGATCTGCTGGTTGAAATGTTCAAGACGATCCCCACTTTCCGTTATGTCAAGGACGAAACCGGCAACCCACTCGAGCGCATCGCGGAACTGCGCCAGAGGACCGGCGATCAGTTGAAGGTATTCTCCGGAGGCGGGGCCGCCACGATGATTTTGGAAATGGAGCGGGGATTCTCGGGCGCCTGCCCGTACGTCGATCTGGCTGACGTTTTTGCGTCGGCCTTCGACTTGTGGCACGCGGGGAAAAAGCGGGAGGCGTTCGACATGTTCGGAAGAATCCAGGCGTTCGCCAGTATCACTCCGGTCAGCTCGGTGGACATCATGATCGCCCGGGGAGTGTTCAAGCCGGGAACCAGGCTCCGTACCGCGGCGCCGGCGGCCGGCGCGGCTGGAGGGCGCGGTGGCGGCGCCGGTGGTGCCAGGCCGCGCGGGATACATTTGTCAATCGAGGAGATCCGCAAGGAGCTCGATGCGTATCTGAAGCCCTACCTGAGAGCTTGACAGAATTGAGCAAAGGGCCATCCCAACAGACCACCAAAGGCGATGGTCTGTTCCACCCGATGCGAAGAGGGGCCGCGGAGGCGGCCCCTGGATTACAGCCAGCCAGTCTTGCCTAAAAGGTGTACTTGAAGGTGATCTGGAGACGGCGCGGATAGCCCGCCTGGTTCGCGCCCACGATGGTGCCAAAGGTCGCGGAGGTCGGGCTGGTCTGGATGTTGCCGTAGGCGCTACTGGAAAGCAGCGGGTGGTTAAACGCGTTCAGCGCCTCGAAGCGGAACTGAATGTTCCGCTCTCCGTTGATGCGGGTGTTCTTGATCAGCGACAGGTCCACGTTGTCGAGGTTGGGCTGGCGGATCTGCGGGAAGCGCAGCGGGAAGGTGCGCACATTGTTCACCAACTGGTCCGCTGAAAGCGTATCGAACGGGGCCGTGTTGAAGTAGTGGTCGGTGGTGCGCTGGTCCGAGGGGAGCAGGATCTGCTCCGGGTGGAGACAAATGATGTTGCCCCATCCGATCGGGAAGCCCATCTGATAGGTCCAGATGCCGGAAAGTTCCCAGCCGCCGACGATGCGCGAAGCCACCGGGTTTGTCACATTCAGCGGCTTACCCGGGCCGAAGGGCAACTGGGCCACACCGCTCAGCGTGAAGCGGCGCGGCACGTCCTGATCGGAGATCTCCCGCACCGGCGCGGGATCGCCCGCGTTCAGCAGGTTGATGGCCTGCATGAACTTGGAGAAGGTGTAGTTGGCCATCACGGTGTAGCCCTTGGTGAACCGCTTCTGGGCGCCCAGTTGCAGCGAGTGATACCAGGAGTAGCCAGTGTTGAAGGTGGTGGAAATGCCGCCAAACTCGGGATACGGCACCATGAGGGAACTCCGGGCGAGAGTAGTGGCGGAGAAGATGGTCTGCGAGTTGCCGGGCACCAGGTTGTAGAACGGATTCGGCACCGTGGCGGTGAGGTAGCTGTTGGTGGTATTGTCGCGGAACGGGCTGCTGCTCAGGTATTGATTCGGAAGCGCGTTGATATTGCGGTTGATCTCCAGGCGATAGGTCTTGTTACCCACGTAATCCGCCGACACCAGGAAACCGCCCGGGAGTTCGTGCTGCAGACCGTACTCCCACCGGAACACGCGCGGCACCTCCGGATTCTGATTGAAATAGCTGATGCCCTGCCCGAGGTAGGTCTGGGGCCCTCCCGCGGCGCCCAGCGGGCTGGCGATGCCGTTGGGGTACGGGTTGGAAAGAGTGGCCGCGAAGGTGAGGTTGTCGATGGTCGGCACCATGTTGGTGTTCTGGGAGAACCCCGACTGGTTCACAGCGGCGCGGCGCACGCCCAGGAAGCCCTGGAACATGCCGATGCCGGCGCGCATCACGGTGCCGTGCGCGAACTGCCAGGAGAGGCCGGCGCGCGGCATGAAGCCGTTCTTGGGGGTGTTATACAGGTTGCCATTGTTGCCGTTCACGCCCGCGAACGTCAGCCCGCCCTTGGCCGATATCGATGGAATCTGCGAAATCGACGCAGCGTCGTTGGCCGCATAGCTGGCCGCCGCGGTGGCCGAGAAGGGCTGCACGTAGGTTGGATCGAAGCTCAGGACGCTTCTGTTCCAGCGCTCGTGCAACGGCTGTTCGAACTCATAGCGCAGTCCCAGGTTCACAGTCAGAGTCGGGGAGACCTTCCAGTCGTCCTGGACGAAAAAGCCCCAGGAGTTGGATTGCTCGGCGAAGCTGGCCGCCCTGGTCACGGCGGAGGAAGAGGAGGCCAGGCCCAGTTCCAGCGCCGCCACCGACTGGCCAATACTGCTCGGCGAGGTCGGCGAGTTGTCCAGCGGTCCGCGGGTAAAGGTGGAGTCGAAATTGAATTGACCAGTCTCGGGGCCGCCGAAGTTCAAGGTGGTCTCCTGGTACGCGCGGAATTCCCCGCCCGTGCGTATGGAATGGGTTCCCACTATCTTGGTCAGCGTGGCGCCGATGGCGTGAATCATGTCCGGCTGGTATAAACCGTTGGCGTTGTATCCGGTCGCGATGTAAGGCCCACCCAGGTTGATAATCGGATAGCGGCGATCCGAGGGCGCGATGGCGTTGGCATAGGACGCCGGGAAACCAAGCGATGTGAGGTCGAATCCCCAAGCCTCCGGTCTCTGGTCCTGGTAGCGGATGTAGCGGCTGTAACTGTAACGCGTGTTCAATATGGTGGTGGGCGAGAGGGTGTAGACGTCGTCGAATACGGCGGCCCTGGCGGGGAACGCGAAGTGCACGCCGGTGCCGATATCGTTGAAGTAGTTGTCGTATTCGCTGTTCCGGTCGTAGAGGCTGGCGCGCACCATGAAGCGGTGCTTCTCGCTGACGTTCTCATCCACGCGCCAAAGGTGATTGCGGAACTTGAGTGGTTCGGCAAGGTCCGGCTCGAGCAGGTTGGCGGTGCCGTCGGCCGCGGGGGTGCTGGTGGGCGCGGGGTAGATCTTGATGATGTTCTTGGCCACGGCGTTGAAACGGGCTATGGGCACGATGTTGCCCGCGAAAGGAGTTTCCTGGATTCGTCCGCCGGCCACAGCCACGCGCGTGCCGGGGTCGTAGATCTGGTAGCTGGATCCTAGCGCCAGCAGCGACGAGAAATCGCCGCCCAGCATGGCCGGAGAGGGCACCGTGTTGGCAGAGCCGTCATACCGCGGGCGGCGGTCGTGAATGCCTTCATACGCATAGAAGAAGAAGGTCTTGTTCTTGCCGTTGTAGAGTTTGCCCAGCCAGATCGGTCCGCCCACCGAGCCGCCCCAGCGGTCGTATTTGAACGGCGGCCGCGCGCCGCCTTTCTTGTTGTTGAAAAAATCGTTGGCCCACATGGACGGCCGGTAGAAAGAGTAAAAGCCGGTACCGTGCACAGCGTTGGTGCCGGACTTGACGATCATGTTGGTGACGCCGCCCTGGGTCTGGCCGAACGACGCGTCGAAAGTGGCGGTCTGGACTTTGAACTCCGCCACCGCATCGGTGGGGGGCACGTAAGCCGCAATGACGGAGGAGCCGGTCCTGGCGGTGGTAGGGCCGCCGTCAATGGTGATATCGCTCAGGTCGCCGCGGGTGCCGCTCATGGCGTAATTGACAATGTGGGTCGGCTCGAAGGGACGGTCCAGCCGGGGATCGCCGACGAACGCCACGCCCGACGCCAATCCGGTCATGAGAAACGGGTTGCCGTAGGACAGCGGCAGCGTCATGACGCGCATGGAATCCACCAGGGTGCCTACCGACGCCGTCTCGGTGTTCATGAGCGGCGCTTCGGCGGTCACGGTGACGCTTTCCGCGGAACTCCCGACCTCCAAGGGGAGGTTGATTTCCAGACGGTCCGCCAGGCGGACCTCTATTCCTTCGCGCTCCAACTTCTTAAAACCTTTCGCCGTGGCTTCGATGTTGTAGATGCCCGGCTGTAGAAAAAGCGCCTGATAAAAGCCGTCCGCGGCGGTCGTCGCGGAAACCTTCGTTCCCATGGCGACATTCGTCACCACCACGCTGGCGCCCGGAATGACGGCGCCGGTGGGGTCGGAGACTCTACCCACGATGGCGCCGCGGGTCTCCTGGGCTGTCGCCACGCAGGCCGACAGCAGGCAGACGAGGATCAAAGACAACAAGACGTTTCGCTTCATTCACTCACCCCTAACGCGGCCGCCAAACCGGCCGCACAAAATTTGGATTACTGATTCCACCCGTCACGCAGCCGGGGACCGGCCGCACCCGATTAGAACCTAGCCAGGATCCCCGTTTCGCCTCCTGGCCGCGATTCACTATACACTATACATCGAAATGGAGATCCTGAACTGCTTGTTTTTTTGTCTTTTTATCTTTAAATGCGAGTCGCTTTTTTCCTCTAGGAGCCATCTTCGCCCCTGCAAGGCGCGGTTGTCGCCCGCCAATGGCGGAACCGCCTCGCCTGGGCGCGTTGAGCCGTTCTGGGGGCCGCCGGCCGGTCGCCGTCCCGGCGAAGAATTGCCACTCGGTACCGTAAGGCCTACAATGGCCCAATGCGACTCCTTGGACGGCACACGAAACGGCTGTTCACGCTAAGCCTTCCGCTGGTTCTTGCCGTGGCTCAACCAGCCGGCCAAAACTCAAATTCACAACCCCAAGAAGTTCAGTGGTTTACCGGACCAGGGGTGCCAGCGCCGGGCGTACGAGGCTTCACCGTTCTCTTCGAGAACGACCAACTGGTTGTCAATCCGCCGCAGCCGTGGCCTGGCACCGGCGACCCCGCAACCGGCCTTCCCAAGGCCTGCGCGACCCTGCCTCCACCGGATAGGGCAAGGTGCGGTG
>JBAWDI010000696.1:0-3867 GCA_049590695.1 Bryobacteraceae bacterium | reverse complement strand
CGCCGGAGCTGTCCGGCGAGGTCGAACCCGTCCTCCACCGGCATGTGCGCGTCGGTGATTACGAGCGGTAACGGCGAGCCCGCGTCGGCCGCGGCCTGTGCAAACGCGAGGGCGGCCTTGGCGCCCGATTCCGCCCGCACCCGCATGCCCCAGTTGGCGAGCATCTCTTGAAGGACCAGGAGATTGGTCGCGTTATCGTCCACAATGAGAACCGCGACGTCTTTCAGGCTCCGCACGGCCGGCCGGTTCCCGCGCTGCTTCCTTGAGACACCCAAGCGTGCCGTGAAATGGAAGCAACTGCCGTGGCCGGGATCGCTTTCCACCCACAGCTTGCCCCCCATCATTTCCACCAGACGCAAACAAACCGTCAACCCCAGACCGGTGCCGCCGTACTTGCGAGTGGTGGAGCTATCGGCCTGCACGAAAGGCTGGAAGATCTTTTGGCGCTGCGCGGCGGAAATCCCGATCCCCGTATCGCGGACGGAGAAGTGGACGGCCATGGCCCCCGCATCCTGGCTTGCGACCTGGGCCTGAACGACGATCTCGCCCTTGGCCGTAAACTTGAGCGAATTACCCAGCAGGTTGGTCAGCACCTGGCGCAGCCGCGTGGGATCGCCCACCACCATGCCGGGAACATCGGGCGCCTGGCAGATCAGTTCGATCCCCTTCTGGCCGGCGCTCAGGCTGAAGCTCTTCATCAGTTGGTCGAGCAAGGCTGGCAAATCGAAATCCACCAGGTCGAGATCGAGCTTGCCGGCTTCGATCTTCGAGAAATCCAAAATTTCGTTGATGATGGCGAGCAGGTTTTCGCCCGAATTCTTGACCATTCCCAGATACGAGCGCCTCTCGGGCACGGTCTCGGTATCCAGAAGAAGTTCGGTCACGCCCAGGACGCCGTTCAGTGGCGTGCGGATTTCGTGGCTCATATTGGCGAGAAACTCGCTTTTGGAGCGGTTGGCCGCCTGCGCCGCCTCTTCGGCTTGCTGCCGAACCTCGATTTCCCGGCGCAATTCGGCCGTGCGTTCCTCGACACGCTCCGCCAGTCTGTGCTCGCTCCGGCGCAGGTCGCGCACACGGACTTGATAGAATGCGACGTCCGCCGCCGACACAGCCAGCAGGCACAGCGCGGCGAACCAAAACGTCTGGTAGAAGCGCGGCCGGGCCTCCAGGGGGAATGAGGCGCCGCCCTCGTTCCAGGCGCCATCCATGTTACGCGCCACCACCCGGAAGCGGTAGGTGCCGGGTGGAATGTTGGTGTAGAAAGCGGCGCGCCGGTTGCCGGCCTCCACCCAGCCGGCGTCGAAGCCTTCCAGGCGGTAGCGGAATTGCGTGAACTCGGGGAAGAGAAAGGTGAGGGCGGTGTAGTGGAATTCGAGATTGCTACCGGCGCGGACCCATCCTCCGGCGGCAACCGGCTTCTGCCCGTCGTCGTTTACGCGTTCGATCAGCACCGGCGGGGCGGGCCGAGTGGTCATCAACCGGGCCGGGTCGATCTCCAGCAGGCCGCCGTAGGTGGCAAAGTACAGCTTGTGGTCCCGGCCTTGCCAGGCCGCCGGCGACGCCGCGAACGGATACTCGCCGCTGCCATGCATTCCATCGGCCACGCCGAATCGCTGTGTCTCGACGGAGCGCTTACGCCCTTCGGCGACGGCATCCAGGTCCGCCCGCGAGACGCGCAGTATCCCGTCCCGGCCCACGATCCAGAAATAGCCTTTGTCGTCTTCGAAAATCCAGGCCATGTCGAGCTCCGGCATGCCTTGGGCCGGGGTGAAAGCCGTGAGATGTGTCCCGTCGATGCGGTTGAGACCGGAGTAGGTCTGCGCCCACAAGCGCCCAGCGGCGTCGGCGTGCATGCTGAGCACCGTCTGGCGCGGCCCCGGCCGCGCCAGCACGGGACCGAAGTGTCCGTCGTCGAATCGCTGCACACCCCGCGCGGTTCCCATCCAAATGGTTCTGTCGGCGCCCTCGGCCATGGCCATCAACGGCACGGCTGCCAAGCCCTGTGCCATGCCGAAGACCGCCATAGAATCGCCCTGAAACCGGATGAGGCTGTCTCCCGAGCCGGCCCACACCGTGCCATCTCGCTGCTCAAACAGCAAGCGGACGGGAGGTTGAAACTTCCACTCACGCTGCGCCCGGCCTTTCGGTTCCCCGCGAAACCTCTGCAGGACGCCCACATCGGACGCGGCCCACAGGTTGTTGTGGCGGTCGCGGATCACGGGGAACATCGCGTCCCGCGAGAGCCCATCCTTGGACCTGTATACCACCACGCCTCCGGAGGCCGGGAGCCGGGCGATGCCGTTGGCGGTGCCGAGCCAGATGTCGCCCGAGCTGTCCTGCTGGAGAGAACGGACGCTGTCACTGGGAAGCCCTTCGCGCATGGTGCGCATGGTCACGCGATATTCTTTGAAACGGTTGATGCCGCCGCCGGCGGTCCCCAACCACACGCTGCCTTCGTGGTCTTCGTACAGGCATCGAATGATCTGATTGGAGAGTCCGTCGCGGGTCTGATAGGAGCTGAATTTCCCCTCGGCAAACCGGCTGACGCCGGCGCCGTCCGTGCCGATCCACAGCCCGCCGTCGCGATCCGAAAGAAGCCCCAGGATGCCGGTTGGCGTGTACCCGTCGCGTGGGCCGTAGGTGCGGAAGCGCCCCTGGCGGTACTCGCTCAACCCGCCGGTATGCGTGCCGACCCACAAGGCGCCCCCGGCGCCCCTCGCCAGTCCCCAGATCGAGTCGTCGGGCAAGCCGTCCCTGGTGGTGAATACTCGTTCCACGCCGTTTTCGAACCGGTGCAGCCCGTTGTTGGCGCCCACCCAGACAGTTCCGGCCGGGTACTCCAGCAAGACGTGCACGGTGGCTTCCCAGCCACCTTTAAAGATAGAAGTGGCCCGGCCCCCCTCAAGCCGCGCGAGGCCTCTGTCGGCGCCGATCCACAACACGCCCCGCGAATCCACCAGCAGCGCGCGGATACTGGTGGTGGGCAGGCCCGGGCCTCCGATGTTCTCAAAACCGCCATGGCGGTAACGCAGCAGCCCGATATTCGCTGTGCCGATCCACAACGATCCATCCGGCGCCCCCAGTAAACAGCCCATTGCGCTCCACTTCAAAAGCGGCGTATTCGAGCCGTCGAATGCCGTGAAATCCACGCCATCGAAGCGAGCCAGTGCGCCGACGGTCGCAAACCAAAGGTACCCGTCGGCGGTCTGCGCGATGGCGCGGACGGAGTCGTTGGGCAACCCGTTCGAGGTGGTCCAGACGTCGTGGCCGAATTGTGAGAGAGCCAGCTTGGGATCGAGGCCCCAGGCCGGGACAGACAACAGGCCTATTACCAGCAGGCTGGTCGGACACAGTCTCACAAGACTTATATCGGCTGCGGCGGGAAAACCTTTATCGGTCGCACGATTGTACTTCACGGGCGCGGGTATGTTACGTTAGTGGCGGCAGCCCCCCGGATAGCGGTACAGGAAATGAAGTTAGCTTATATTCGTTGGAAAGATGCCGTGGCCGAAGAAGCCGCCGATGCCGCTTCCAAGAACCCGCAAGCGCGCTTGGTGGAGCTTCAGGACATCGGATTCCTTCTGGATGAAAACGACGAAGCCGTGGTGATCGGGATGGAGATCAACAACGACGCCGAAATACGCCCGGGGCGCTGGCGCCTGCACATTCCCAAAGTCAGTATTCAGGAAATGCGCGTGGTGGAGCTGGACAAGGCATTCTCCCGAAGGCGCAAGAAAACCGTGTAGGGGCCGGGCATGCCCCAGGCTTGTCCAAATTAGGTTTCGGATTCGGGCGGAAGCTCTGGTAGTTTGGATTGGGTTCCCTCGAAAGAACCAATCTCAACGTCCGGAGGCTTCCGCCATGAAT
>JBAWDI010000695.1:0-2429 GCA_049590695.1 Bryobacteraceae bacterium | reverse complement strand
CAACCTACCAGTGGGATTTCCTTGGCAGGCCCCAGCGGGTTAGTCCGGACTTGATTTTCTACGAGAGGCACACCGGCAGGTGCGCTCTGATTGAGGTGAAATCGTCAGGCAGGCCGTCGTTCAGCGTCAAGAAGAAGCTGACGTCCGACATGATCAAATTGCTCCGTACCCTCGCCTTGACCAAACAGATAAGCGCCGCCCGCTATTTGGCTGGCGTGATTCTTGTCCAAGTCACGGGTCGAGCGACCGCGGTCTTGAGCAGCCTTGTTCTAGAGGAGGTTTAGAGAATTGATGACCAATGATCAACCCCCGGATCCGGTTGATTTGATGTTGGACGGCAAGTTCAGGGAGGCGGCAGATGCCTATCTCGCGCTGTATGTGGAGGCACTGAACAGAAAGAACTTTGCGATTGGCCCGGATCTCCTAATGGGCCTACAATACTGCGAAGCAGCGATGACAAACAATGAGCCCGCCGCCAGCGAGGTCGCGCGCGCCGTAAAGGAGGAACTAGCCCGGCGCGGTGTGAAGCTTGACAGGCAAGTCGAGGATCATCTCCAAATTGCGAATTTGATGGTTAAAAAGGCGAGAAAGCGCGCCGATAAAAGCGTTGTCGGCGTTGAGTCTGAGAAGCAGCGCCGCTGGAAGGATGAGTGAGGCCGGCTGTTATCGAAGTTGGGGATTCAGGGTTTGTAGGGCTGATGCAGCTCAACGTGCAGATCCCGTCAACTGCGCCGACGGGTGCCCTGCAGATCCTAGTGTCGATTGGCGGGAGAACCAGCGAGAACGGCGTGACCGTCTCGGTGCAGTAAGGTGTCGCGGCGCGCTGGCAGCGGTGGGCCGCTGTGAAGCCGCGGGGGCGAATGTCGCACGGGCTGCTTGACGCGCGATGATAAACCATATGGCAAGGAAGAAGCGAGAATCCCTATTCAGAGAGAACGTACACGTCTGTCCCGATTGGTCCGCCGTCACAAGCGGGTTTGACGAGCTTCCCAAGCCGGCTCTGAGGCGCGATGCCGAGGGCGAGGCTTGCCAGGAAGGATGGATATTCAGGGGCCACAAGAGCGAGTGCTACCATCTTGAGCCATCAATTGAGCGTGATTACCCCTCTCTCGACTGGCCAGAGGTTGAATACAAGGCCCTCAAGGAGTTCCAGTCGAAGGCACGGATGCACATGGACCCTGCCCAGCTTCCGCAAACGGAACCTGAGCACAAGCTCAGCTGGCTCGCGATCATGCAGCACTATGGAGCGCCCACCCGCCTCCTCGATTTCACTTATTCGCCATATGTAGCCTTGTACTTCGCTCTGCGAAATCGAAGAGTCGAACAGGGGACCTACGCGGAAGTGTGGGGGATCGATGGCGTTGCGCTGCGGCGCCAAGCCGAAAGAACAGGCCGGGAAGCGGACAAGAAAGTGCGAGAGCGGCACGGACGGTCCGTAGAGGGTCACCGGGCACTGTTTCGCGGGGAGAGCGGCGCCTCGGCAACATTGGATACGGCACGGAAAGGTCCGGACTGGCGTCACGGACTCACTCTTCGCGTAGAGAGCAAGGTCTCCTCTCTCCAGATGGCGCAACAGGAAGACGGGTTCTGGGATACATTAGTCGGCCATGCGCTGAACCCCTGCGGTGTTTGCAGGACGCATTTCGATCAAAACGGCTTTGTATCCATGGCCTTACCACCAGTCCAGAATCCACGGCTATCGTCTCAGCAGGGCGTCTTTCTCTTTAGCGGAGCTGAGGGGCAGCACTTCGAAGAGTCCCTCGGTCTCATGATGGAGGGCGTTGACCGCGGATGGTACAAGCGCTTCCGAGTGCCGGTGTCCGCTCTTCGGGAGGTAGAGGAGCAGTTATTCCAGATCAACATTCACGAGCTTTCGCTGTTTCCAGACGTCGAGGGACTTGGCGGTTTTGTCCGCCAGAAAATACGGCTGCACTGGTGAACGGTTAGAGCCACTTTAGGCCTCAGAGGCAAAGGCGATTCCTTACCGCAGTGCAAAGTTTTCACGTGACGCCTGGCTTGGGTTTTCTGGACGGCCCCGCAAAGAGATGGGTGGTGCCTCGGCGCTCTCCAGAAGTGACCCGTTTGTGCTCTGTCAGATTGACCCACACCAGGAACGGCCCTTGCCCACGGGCGAGCATCCCAGCAGCGATATCATCCACGCCGGAAGGCGTGCCGGGTTGCCTGACGTCATCCGCGCCAAAGGTGCGTAACGCGTTCGCGGCGTGGGCGTAGAACGCTGGTCGCGCAGTCCGCAGTTCAAATCCACCACCAGGGCGGGGTACATGTTGCTGCGTAACTTCGCTGCCTCCGCGAGCATGCGCGCCTTCCCGTCGGCGGTGTTGGCACGTCCGGGCGATGGCGGGGTTGCGAGCTTCATCGCCTTCTCGCGGCGCAACCTCGCGCGGATCAGATCTCCCTGGCCGCCGCAG
>JBAWDI010000694.1:0-4019 GCA_049590695.1 Bryobacteraceae bacterium | reverse complement strand
GTACTGGCGCGGGAACCCTCGCCCACCCGCCACCTGCCGGGCGGCGCGCAGCAAATTGCGGGCGCGCGCGTAGTACCCCAGGCCGCTCCACAGCGTCAGGACCTCTTCTTCGCCGGCCGCCGCCAGGGCCGCGACCGTGGGGAACCGCTCGATGAACCGCTGGGAGTAGGGGATGGCCGCCTGCGCCCGGGTCTGTTGGAGCATGACCTCCGACACCCAGATTCGGTACGGATCGGACACGCGCCGCCAGGGGAGATCGCGATGGCCCTTACGGTACCAGGCCAGCAGCAGGCGGGAGACCGGCGGTTTCACTCGATGACGCAAATCCATTCGGCGACTACCGCGAACTCCTCCGGCCCCACGTCCCAGGCCTGGTACTCGGGATTGAGAGGCTCCAGCCGGATCTGTTGGTGATGCCACTGGTCTTCGCCGGTCGAAACCTTTCGGCTGGTGTACTTCTTGACGGTGTAACGGGCGGTCTCATCCAGCACGCCGAAGCGCTGGATCAGCAGGATCTTGTTCTGCCGCGAGCCGGCGGGATGGAAGCGAAACAGGTTGAGGCTGCCATTGGGGATGCGCGGCTCCATGGAGTCGCCCACCACGTGCGCCACGAACAGGTACGGGTCGAGCCGCGTGCCTTCGGGCGCGCGCACCCAGTCCTCCACCTCGGAAGGCATTTCGTCGCCCAGGTTGCCGGCGGCCGCGCGCAGGCTGTACAGCGGCACATGCGTGCGGAACGGCTCCACAGCCAGCTTTTCCACGTGTTCGTCGTAGAGGTGGTCGAGCACGCGGGAAAAGGCGTCCACTCTCTCGACGATTCGCCGCTCGCTCACGCGCAGCGCGTTGGAAAGGGAATCTTCGAGCGACCGCAGGCAGGCCTCGGCGCCGGCCTCGGACAGCTTCCGGCGGATGTCTTCTTCGAGCGCTTCCAGAACCTCGGCATCTTCGGAATCCGCAAGATCGTGGTAGCGCGCGCGCATCCGCACCCAACCCCGGCCGGTTCCAGGGTCGATCAACAGGACGCCGATATTCAGCGGCCGCCGTCCGGGCAAAGCGGCCTCCAGGAGCACGTAGCTGCCCAGACGGCGCGCGTTGATGGGAACCACCGTTGCCGGCATTCTTGAATCCCGTTCTTATCCTATCCTCTTATCGGTTGCAAAGCCAGAAGCTTTCAGCGGCCGGCTATACAGCCTCGTCGCGCGAGGGTTTAGCTGAAAGCCGAGTGCTGAAAGCTCGCTTATAATAGGAGGTTATGCTCCGTTTCATCCTGCTTGCCATTTTTGTCGCGGGATCGTTTGCGCAGAACGCCGGCGACCCTTTTAACAAGCCGCCCGCCGATGTGGACCAGGCGCTTCGCGCGCGCATCACCGCGTTCTTCGATCTGCACGTGAAGGGGGAATTCCGCAAGGCGGAAGCCCTGGTCGCTGAGGACAGCAAGGACATTTACTACAACAGCAACAAGACCCAGTACCTCAGCTACGAAATCGGGCGCATCGACTATTCCGACAATTTCACGCGCGCCAAAGCGACTGTGCTAACCGAGCAGTACATCATGCTGCCCGGCTTCATGGGTAAACCAATCAAGATTCCGATCCCCAGCACCTGGAAGCTGGTGGATGGCACGTGGTATTGGTACGTGGACCCGGAGTCCTTGCGCATGACGCCCTTCGGCAAGCTCAGTCCCGGCCCCGGCCCCGCACCCAAATCCATTCCCGAGATTCCCACCACCGTCCCCGACTTCATTTACACGCAGGTGAAGGCGGACAAGGCGTCGGTCGCGTTGAAGGCGGGCGAATCCGGGCAGGTGACCATCACCAACAGCGCTCCGGGAGCCATGAACATCTCCCTGACGGGATCGGTCCCCGGCGTGGAGGTGAAGCTCGACCGCACCGTTCTGAAGGCGGGGGAAAAAGCCGTGCTGACGGTCCGGGCCGGCGATAACGCCAAGTCCGGCGTCCTCAGCATTCAGGTGATGCAGACCAACCAGGTGATCCCCATTCAAGTCGCCATCCAGTAGGGTGCGGACATGCCCGCACCCGGGGTTGGCACGACCGGGGCCTGGGCCGGGCATGCCCGGCCCCTACTTCCCAGCGGGCGCCGCGGCGTCGTTCAGGAATGCCGGGCTGGTGAATTCCACTTTCGAGTCCTTGTTGGTCCGATCCAGCCACTGGCTGTAATGCCGCTGTCTGAGTTCCGTGAAAATCTCGTCGCGAACCTGCGAGAGGGGGCGGTAGCGCACCTCTTCGGCGCGGAGAAGGTAAAACCCGTTGGGTTGCCGCACGGGCTCGGTCACTTCGCCCTGCTTCAGGGAAAACACCGCGGCGCGGATGGCATCGGGGATGTTGTCGTTCCGGCGCAGCGTGGCGAAATCGCCGTCCTTGGCCTTGGAGGTCTCATCGTCCGAGTTCTCTTTCACCAGCTTCACGAAATCCGCGCCGCCGCGAATCTCGGCGAGCAGCTTGGCGGCCTTGGCCTTGGCCTCGTCCTCGGTCGGCGCTTTCCCGCCTTTGCCGAACGATACGTAGATCGCCTTGACGCGGACCTCCTTGAAGCGCTCCTTATCGGTGTCGTAGAACTGGACGATCTCCGCCGGCTCCACGATGATCGAATTCAGGGCCGCCGCCAGCTTGGCCTGGCTGAGAATCATCAGGCGGGAATACTCCAGTTGTTCCCTGGCGGGGGATTCCAGATCGAGCTTCTGCTCTTCCGCCATTTGGGCGAGTTTCCGCATGAACGCCCACTGTTGCAGAAAGGTCTGGCGGTTGCGCAGCGCCAACGGCTGGTTCTCCGGCGGCAGCACGGCGAAGATCTTCTTGAAGTCACCCATGGTAAGCTTCACGCCATCGTCGAACACGGCGACGGTGGTTTGGTCCGGGATGTCGGGCATCTGAGGAGCGGGGGTGCCCCCTGGGCCGGGCGCTGGTGCGGTCTGCGCCCACGCAACGCTGCAGCAGGCAAAAAGGAACACATTCAGGACTTTCATGGCAAGATTCGGCGTTTCCCCTCAGTGTATCACGGGACGGTCAGCGGCTCGGCGGCTGGCTGGAGTCCGAGCGCGCGTCGCCGCGCTTGATCTGCGCGCGCCGCCGTCCCTTCTCGAGGTTGGCCGCCGCCTTTTCCTTGGCCGCATCGCTGACCTGGATGTGATTGTTCACCCCCAGCGCGCCGCCGGTCTTCGCCAGGCGCGTGGCCACGCCTTTGTGCTGGGTCACGTCGGTGCGGCCTTCGATGGTGGCCACGCCACCCTGCACATGCACCTGGAACTTGTCGGCATTGATCTTGGACTTGGCGAACTTGGCGCGAATCGCCGCCTCCAGGCGCGCATCGGACGTGGCGGGCCTGGCCGCCTGCTGAGGCGCGGGTTTGGGCGCGGCCTCCCGCTGGTGCGGAGGCGCCGGACGCGTCTGGCCGGAGGCCAAGCCCGCTGAAATCAGCACAACCGCCGCTATTGCTCGCGTGCTTCCCATAAAGAATACGGTTGGCCGGCGCCCCCGATGTTCTCAAGATTCTGTGCTAAAGTTAGGGTTTCTCAAGGCTTGTCCGGTTCGATGCCCGAACAGATCCTGCTTAAAGGCAAAATTCTCGGCACGGAAGCGTTCCTTTTGGCCCCACCCGCCGAAGGACGTTCCGCACGTTGGGTGCCCTCTGGGCACGGCGAAGATCTTCTCGCCGGACGCTCGCAGTGGATTACCTTGCTCTGCGAAGTGCTGCCGCGGGCGCTGCTGGCGGAACTGGGGCTGGCGCGTATCCTGCTGGGTTCGAGCGGCGGCGGCCAGTTCCTGGTGGTGCTGCCCGGCGAAGCCCGCGAAGCCGCGGAAGGCTTCCTTCGGGCGGCGGCCAGCCAGATTTCCGAGCTGAGTTCCGGCATCGTGAAACTCATTTGGGGCGTCACCGACAACCTGGGCGATTGGGCCGTGATCCGCAAGCGCCTCAACGACGAGCTGCTGGGCAAACGCAACGCCCCGTTGGCCCATGCCGGCCCCGAAGTCTTCCAGCCGTGCGTGCGCGCGTCGGATTCC
>JBAWDI010000693.1:0-3126 GCA_049590695.1 Bryobacteraceae bacterium | reverse complement strand
TTTCGCGCCGTTCTATCCCCACGACTCGTGGAAGAAGATCCGGCGCCAGCTCGCCGCATTGATGGAAGCGGCCGGAAGGGTGCGCGACCGCGATATCGCTCTCCAACTTCTGGCCGAGGCCGGCATTCCCGCGCGCGCCGCCGTCTCCACGCGACTGGCGGCGGAGCGCCGCAAGGCGAGCCACGAGCTGCTGCTCGAAATCCGCCGCTGGAAAGGCCGTAGTTTCTCGCGGAAATGGCGCAGCCGCCTGGAGCTGAGCGCATGAGCAAGCTGCACCAGCCCACCTGGGATGAGCGGACCGGCGCCGCCGCCAATGCCCACCGCGAGCTGCCGCTTCTTGCCGCCAGCTTCTTCGCGCAGGTCCGCGCCCTGCTCGCCGAAGATCCGTCCCCCGCCAAGCTGCACCGGCTCAGGCTTCTCACCAAGCGCCTGCGCTACACGCTCGAGCTATTTCGTCCGTGTTACGGCCCCGGCCTGGATGCGCGCCTGGCCGCCTTACATCGCATTCAACAGTTGTTGGGAGAAGTGAACGACAGCGCCGCCGCCGGCCGGCTGCTATCCAAATCGATGAGCACCGCCTCGCCACAACGCGCCCGCGTCCTGCGGTACCTCGAAGAGCGCGCCGCCGTCAAAGCCCAGGAGTTCCGCAAGGACTGGGCCGAAGTCTTCGACGCCCCCGGCCAGGAGCGCTGGTGGACCACCTACCTGGCGCGCCACGCCCGCACGCCCGGCCGGCGGACGTAAGCAACTGGTCATTGATCCGAGGTACAGCACGTCGCTGTCCCTTCTTTGCGCGCTCCTGGCTTCCGAAAGGCGCCGGCAGGCCACCGGCTCCTTAAAAGGCGTTATACTGCTCCCATACACCTGCACTGGCGAGGAATCCCTTGATGAGCGCGGCCGACTTGGCGCACAACTGTCTGTATTACATGCTACTCATGCGCGAGGTGGAAGACCGCATCGAGCGCAAGCTCTACCGCCAGGGCAAGATCGTCGGCGGCGTCTACGTGGGACGCGGGCAGGAAGCCATCCCCGTGGGCACCGCGCTCGCGGCCGAGCCGGACGACGTTCTGTTCCCTTCCCACCGCGACATGGCCGTGTTTCTCATCCGCGGCGTCACTCCCGGCCGCATCCTGGCACAGTACATGGGGCGCGCCGGCGGTGTCACCGGCGGCCGCGACGCCAACATGCACATGGGCGATTTGAACCTCAACATCGTTTCCATCATCAGCGCCCTGGCGGCCACCGTTCCGGTAGCGGCGGGCGCCGCTCTGGCGCTCCGCTATCAGGGTAAGAACAGCGTGGTCTTTTCCTATTTCGGCGAAGGCTCTACCAGCCGCGGCGACTGGCACGAGGGCGTGAACTTCGCCACCGTCCAGAAGCTGCCGGTGGTGTTTGTCTGCAACAACAACCAGTACGCCTACTCGACGCCGATCCCCCTGCAAATGGCCTGCGCCAATGTGGCCGACCGCGGCCCGGCCTACAATATGCCGGCCGAAATCGTGGATGGCAACGACGTGCTGGCCGTCTACGAAGCCACCCGGCGCGCCGTCGCCCATGCGCGATCGGGCAACGGACCCTATCTTCTCGAGTGCAAGACTTTTCGCATGACGGGCCACTCCGCGCACGACGCCGCCCGCTATGTCCCCAAAGACCTCTTCGAGGAGTGGGGCAAGCTCGACCCCATCACGCGTTTCGAAGCCCGCATGTTGGCTGAAGGCTGGGGCACCCAGGCCGCGATCGACGAGCTTCACGCCGCCGTTCATCGCGAGGTCGATGAAGGCGTGGCATGGGCCGAGCAGAGTCCCTTTCCAGACCCCGCAACCCTGCTCGACGGCGTCTACGAGAGTTACTAGCCATGTCCACTACCTACCTGGAAGCCATCCGCGAAGGGCTGTGGGAAGAGATGGAGCGCGATCCCAACGTGTTCCTGATCGGCGAGGACATCGGCCAATACGGCGGCGCCTTCAAAGTGACCGCGGGCTTCTTCGAACGCTTCGGCGCCCGCCGCGCGGTGGATACGCCCATCTCCGAGTCGGCCATCGTGGGCGCGGCCATCGGCGCCGCGCTCATGGGACTTCGCCCGGTGGCCGAAATGCAGTTCGCCGATTTCATTTCCTGCGGTTTCGACCAGATCGTGAATTTCGCCGCCAAGTGCCGCTATCGATGGAACGCCGCCGTCCCCATGGTGGTGCGCGCGCCTTCCGGCGGCGGCGTTCATGGCGGCCCGTTTCACTCGCAGAATCCCGAAATGTGGTTCGTGCGGACTCCCGGTTTGAAGGTGGTTGCCCCCGCCACGGCGTACGATGCCAAGGGCCTCATCAAATCGGCCATCCGCGACAACGACCCGGTGCTTTTCTTCGAGCACAAGGCGCTCTACCGCCGCATCAAAGACGACCTGCCCACCAAGGAATACACCGTGCCGATCGGCCAGGCCAAAGTGGTGCGCGAAGGCACGGACCTGACCATCGTCACTTATGGCGCCATGGTCTGGGTGGCGCTCGAAGCCGCCGCCGCGCTGGCCGAAGAGGGCGCGTCGGTCGAGGTGGTGGACCTGCGCACGCTGCTGCCGCTCGACCGCGAATCGGTCTGCGAAAGCGTCCGGAAAACCTCGAAGGTGCTGCTGCTGCACGAGGACACGCGCACCGGCGGCATGGCCGGCGAGTTGGCCGCCAGTATCGGCGAGAGCGTGTTCGAACACCTCGACGCGCCCATCGTGCGGGTGACCGCGCCCGATACCCCGGTCCCCTATAGCCCGCCTTTGGAGGATGCGTTCCTGCCCAATGCCGAAAAAGTGATTGCGAAGGCTCGCTGGCTGTTTCGCTATTGAGCTGCTCTTCGCGGCTGCCAAGTTCCGCGTATCGCCATCGGTGGTGACGCGCAACGGAACGGGCCAAGAGCGGGCGCTGGGGGACCCACGCGCACCATAGCGGCCCGTCACGGGAGCCGCACGACAGTGTAGTTGGCCAGCGTAAGAGTGTCGCCGGTCTGCGCCAGCATTCCTTGAAAATCGATGGTGATGCCGCTGCTGTAGGAGTCGGTGGCGCTGGCCACAGTAGCGCTGAAGGGGAGCAGCGCGCCCCACGTTTGAGAGCTCAACTGCGCGCCTGCCGCCAGAATGGCCGCATC
>JBAWDI010000692.1:0-7060 GCA_049590695.1 Bryobacteraceae bacterium | reverse complement strand
GTTCTGCACGCCCCTCGCCCGGAAGGCTCTGGGCTTGCTCACGCAGGATGTACAGGTGCGGCTCCTCCGGGGCCAATCGGATGGCCTCATTCAGGTCCCGGAGCGCCGCATCGAAGGACTGTTGGCGAAGGTACAACTCGCCGCGGTATTGGAAGGCCTGCCACAATTGAGGACTCAGGCGGATGGTTTCCGTCAGCCGGGCGATGGCGGTATCGATCTGGCCCGACGATGCGAGCTGGATGGCTTGATCCAGCGTGGTTGCCGGGTCCGGAATAGGCGGACCTCTGCGCCGTCCGACGATGTGGAAATACGTGCCGAGCATCAGGCAGAGGCACGCAATCTCGGCGGCGCCATCGAATCCCCAAACGCCCAGGAGGAGCTTGCTGGCTGCCGGCATACTGGCAAACAGGAGCGCCATCGCCCAAGCCATCCGGCTCCACTGGCGCGCCCGTTGGCGGTATGGTTGCCGAAACTCCGGGCGGGATTGATCCCCGTGATCTGCCGGCATGTTTCCACGATAACGCAGTGCCGGGGAGGGCCTGGAACGCGGGCGCGGAGCAGTTTCGAAATACCGAGTCTGGACTTGAAAAGTTTTTTCACCGCGTGGAATTTCCCCCCTTGACACGGCTTTTGCCATCGAATACAATCGGCGCTGTATATCGGCGCCTATGTAAAACGCATAGGCGGCGCCGGATAGTGGGCTTCGTGTATTGAGTTCGTCCGAAGGCGCGCTGCCGTCCCGAGGACGATCCCAGGGGTTAGGTTTCAAGCCGCAAAGGCTTAAGAACAAGGAGGTTTTCTCATGCGTTTCTACCTGCCACATCGTGGTTCGGTAATACGATTACTGTTCATGTTTTTGATGACGATGGTCCTCGCGTTCGCTCAGACCGACCGCGGGACCATCACGGGGACCATTACGGACCCGACCGGCGCCGTGATCCCCGGTGCAACGCTTCTCGCCAGGGATACGGCGACGGGAGCGGAGTACAGCACGGTCTCGACCGCGACCGGCAACTATACGATACCGTCGCTCATCGCGGGGAGCTACGATTTAACGGTAACGGCGGCTGGATTCGAGAAGTATATCCAGCACGGCATCACGGTTGAGGTTGTCCAGGTTTTGCGTGTCGATATCGTCCTGAAAGTCGGCTCGGCGACAGAATCCGTGACCATCACCGCCGACGCGCCATTGCTCAGAACGGAGAACGCCGAGATCAACGCCAACCTGAGCACGGACCGCGTGGATGCGCTGCCGAACACGACGACGAACGTGCGCGACCCGTTCGAGTTTGCCGGTATCATGCCGGGCGTGGTGGGCGGCGTGACGGCCCCTGCCGGGTCGGCCAATATCAAAGTCAACGGCTCGCCGGCGACCTCGTACAGGGTCCTCCTGGACGGCCAGGACATCACCAATGCGAACGAGGACCCGTCGCACACGCTGGAACAGCAACCGGCGGTGGAGGCGTTACAGGAATTCACGCTGCAGAGCAGCAACTTCTCGGCTGAATTCGGCCAGATCACCGGCGGCCTCTTCAACTTCACCACCAAGAGCGGCACCAATGGACTGCATGGCGTGGCGTTCACCTTCGTGCGCAACGAAGATCTCAACGCGGGCAAAGCCTACACCATTTCGCCCGATCAGCCGACCCAACACACCAGGCCCGTATCGCGGGCCAAGAACTATGGCGGCGGCATCGGCGGCCCCGTGGTCATTCCCAAAATATACAACGGCCGTAACAAGACTTTCTTCTTTGCCAACCTGGAACTGTACCGGACGTTCGGCGTGGGAACTGGCTATCAAACCATGCCTACCGCTGGGGAGAGAACCGGGGATTTCAGCCAGGCGCTGGTGCAAAAGACGCTGGGCACCAACATCAATGGCGGAGCCATTCTGCAGAACATGATCTTCGATCCGAACACGAACGCCACGGTGAATGGCCAGATCACGCGCACGCCCTTCCCGAACAACGTGATCCCGGCCAGCCGCCTCAACGCGGTTGCGCTGACCATTCAGAACAACTGGCTGCCCCTTCCCACGAATGGGAATTTGGTGAACAACTGGTACCAGGTTGCTCCGAGTATGGAGAAGCGGCACATCCCCAGTCTCAAGCTCGACCAGAATGTAGGCGATAAATCGAAGTTCAGTTTCTATATGTCGAACTATCTGTACTACGCCAACGCCCGAGCCGACGCCCTGCCGGCGCCCATTTCTTCGCAGCGCAACCGGAAAATTTTCGCCGACACGTATGAGCTGCACTATGATTATATAGCCAGCCCCACAACGGTGCTGCACTTCGGGTTTGGCTTTGTGCGCGGCGACCATAACGACAACTATCTGCCGGACTCCCTGGCTTTCGTTCCGGCCTCGATTGGCCTGAACGGCAGCTATACCCCGGGCATGCCGGTGGTCGGCGGTCTTGGGAATTCGACGGTGGGCGGGTTCAGCACGGCTTACGGCATCGGGGTGGGCTCCCCGGTTGTGAACCTTGCCGACAAGCCTACGTTGAACCTGAACGCTACCAACGTCCGCGGCAACCATACTTACAAGATCGGTCTACAGTGGAGATTGGACACGACCATCAATAAGAACGCCGTCGCGGCTCCCAGTTACAATTTCAGCGGCAACGAGACGGCTCTTCCGTACCTGCAGACTGCGACTGTAGGGGGTAATACCATCGGACTGCCGTACGCCAGTTATCTGCTGGGCCTGGTGGATAGCGCCAGCGTCGGCCCCACACAAGATCCCGACTACCGCAAGACCTCCATGGCGTTGTACCTGCAAGACACCTGGAAGGTCACGCGCAAACTGACCCTCGACTATGGCATCCGGTGGGACCGCCAGACGGCGCCGGAGGAAGCGTTTTACCGTAGCAGCATGTTCGCGCCGTCCCTTCCGAACCCGACCGCCGGGAACCTGCTGGGTGCGACGATTTATGAAGGATGGGGGGCGGGCAAGTGCGACTGCCGGTTCACCACCACGTATCCGTATGCCATTGGCCCGCGGCTGGGAATCGCTTACCAGTTCGCTTCGAAGATGGTGCTGCGAATGGGTTGGGGCATTTCCTACGGCAACACGCCGGATGGGGCCGGCCCCACGCCGGTCGGCGTAGGCTGGAACCCTCTCAGCTTCTCTTCGACATCCTTCGGGCAGCCCGCGGTGATTTTTGGCGCAGGCTTGCCGTACACCACGAATGACATTTTCGCGATTAACATGAGCCCCGGAATACGGCCGCAAGCGGGCCAGATCAACAACCCCCCGACCTATATGGATCGCAACGCAGGCCGTCCACCGAGGATTAATCAGTGGAACATCGCGATTCAGCGCGAAATCACCCCGAACATTTCCGGTGAGATTGCGTACGTGGGCAACCATGGCGTGTGGCTCCAGTCGAGCAGTTATTGGGACCTGAACGCGCTGACTCCGCAGCGGATCGCCGCGGCGGGACTGAATCTTAACCTCGCGGCCGACCGCACGTTACTGACGTCCCCGCTGAATTCGGCAACGGCCGCCGCACGCGGATTTGCCACACCGCCGTACGCGGGATTCCCGATGACGCTGACCGTGGCGCAGAGCCTTCGGCCGTACCCGCAGTTCGGCAGCCTGGTGGAGTCATGGGCGCCATTGGGCGACACCTGGTACGACGCTTTGCAGGCGAAGCTTACGAAACGCACATCGTATGGCCTGGCTGTGACGGTGGCGTACACCAAGTCGAAGACGCTGGATGTGGAGGCGGAAAACTACAACGGCGGCGGAGTAATCAACGACGAATACAACCGCCGGAACCTGAAGGCTCTCTCGAGTTCCGACCTGCCGCAGGTATTTGTGGTTTCGTTCAACTACGTGATCCCCAAATTCACACCGAGCAAGGCTTTTCGCGCGGTGGTCGGCGGCTGGTCGCTTTCCGGGACGATGCAGTACCAAAACGGGGGTCTGATTGCGACTCCCGGGTCGCAGAATAGTCTCAGCACGCTGCTGTTCCGCGGCACCTTGATGAACCGCGTGCCCGGCGTGCCGCTGTACACACAAGACCCCAACAGCCACATCGATCCCAATAAGATTTTCTTGTACAATCCGGCGGCCTGGACTGATGCGCCCGCTGGCTCGTGGGGCTACGGCGCCCCCTACTACAGCGATTTCCGCGGCCGGCGCATGCCGGGAGAAAATATGAGCCTGGGCAGGATTTTCCACATCTGGGAAAAGACGAATCTTGAGATCCGTGGAGAATTCTTCGACGTATTCAACCGCATCAGCGTCCCCGGCGCATCTGCCAGCAACCCCTTGCAAACGCAATTAGTGAATGCCACGACGGGCGTTCCGCAGTCCGGCTTCGGGTACATGAATGCAACTTCGGGTTCCCAGGGGCGAACTGGCCAGGTGGTAGCGCGGTTTGTATTCTGATGCCGCGCCCGCGCACCTGTGAGTGCCCGGGCCGGCTTTTCCGGCGGTAGTAACCGTATTCCGCAACCTAAGAACCGCTCCCTAACGGCCGCGGCTCAGAAGGGATATCCGTCCATACTGGGCCGCGGCCGCTAGGGGGCTTTTTTTTCACTGGATCAGGCGAAGATCGGCAGGAGGCAAGTCGATGAATATGAGAGGTCCGTCCCGGGCGCTCGTCCCGTTTCTATTCGCATTCGCGCTGATGGCGCAAAGGCCGTGGCAACGGATTACGGTGCCGTCGGTCCGCGAGGCAGCCGCCAACTTCAAAGCGCCGCCGCACGAATACGGGGCCATCGGGCACCTGAGTTTGAGCGGCCCGGACGCCAAGGAAAAGATGGACAGGATTGTCCAGGATCTCGACCGGCTCGTGGCCAATGGCGTCTTTGCGATCAACGTCTCGCCGGTGGGCGAGCCGAAGTACCTTTCGCCGGAGCACATGGCCCAGGTGAAGTTCGTGATCCAGGAAGCCAAGAAGCAGGGTGTGAAGGTGTGGTTCCAGGACGAATACGACTACCCCAGCGGGTTCGCGGGCGGCTTGGTCAGCGAGCTATACCCTGAACTGACCATGCAGGCGCTGGACGCGGACATACGGATCAACGTAATGCCGGGTCAGACGCTGAAGATGCCGACGCCGCCGGACACTTTGGGCGCGCTGGCGGTGTTTGAGCAAACCGGCGCGAGTGAGGTTGTGCCGATCAGCGCCAGCGGAATTAATTGGAGGGCTCCGGCGCCGCCGCCAGGCGCAGCCGGCTACCCAAAGCCGTGGCAGTTGATCCTGGTCCGGCATGTATTTCGCAGTTCTCCTACCCGCATGGCGGCCAGGGCCGACGGCACGAGGGCCAAAGACAGCCAGTATTCACTGATCGACTACCTGAATCCGGATGCCACCCGTGCGTTCATGAAGATCACGCACGAAGCCTACAAGGCGGCGGTCGGTGACGAATTCGGCAAGACGGTTCTGGGCTTCTTCGGCGACGAACCCGACTACACCTACATCATGCCGTGGACGCCCAAGCTGCTGGACGAATTCCGGCAAGAGAAGGGTTACGACCTGCAGCCATACCTGCCGCTTCTGTTCGCGCCCAAGATGACCGACGAAGCCTGGCGGGCGAAGGCGGACTACTGGGACGTGTGGAGCGGGATCTTCCGCGACAGCTTCTTCGGGGTGCAGGCGGACTGGTGCGCGAAGAACAATGTGGAGTACCTGGTGCACTTGAACCACGAGGAGCATGCGCTGCGGTTGGACTTGGCCGAGGACCATATCCGGAACGAGGGCGACTACTTCAGAGACATGCGGCACGTGCAGGTGCCGGGCATTGACAACCTGAGCCAGCTTGTGCCATGGGCGGTCCACGTGCCGGACGGCCTCTGGGACGTCAACAACAACTTCCCCAAGCTGGCTTCTTCGGCGGCGCACCTGTTCGGCAGGCCCCAGGTATGGACCGAAGAGGGCGGCGGATTGGGCATCAGCGGCAAGTTCCAGGTGGATTTTCAAGCGGTAAGGGGAGTGAACGCGTTGCAGGTCGGCGTCGTGGGGGGCCGGGGCGGCGCCGGGGCGACAGCCATACCGCCACAGGCGCCCATGTTGGAGTGGTACACCGACCGGCTCGGCTATTTGCTGGCCATCGGACGCCCGGCGGCGCAGGTAGGCCTGTACTATCCCTCCAACAGCATGTGGATGGGCGACGAAGCGGCCGACCGCAGCATGACCAAGCTGGGCTGGCAGTTGTTCGAACACCAGATTGAGTGGGATTACTTCGACGAGCAAGCGCTAAGTTCGGTGGCGACCATCGCGGACGGCGGTTTCAAGGATCTCAGCGGGCAGGTGTTCCGGGCCATCGTGGTTCCGTCCTCGCTGGTGATCACGCGGACCGGGCTGGAGCGTTTTCGGGCCTTCGTCAAAGCGGGGGGAAAGGTGATTTTCGTGGGGAAGACGCCCACGCTGGTGGTGGACAAGACGTTTTTGAATGCCAAAGAGAAACCCGATCTGAGCTTCGCCACGCTGATCGAGCCTTCGGGCGACATCACGCAGCGGGTAATCGAGGCGCTGCCGAAGCCGGATGTGGTGCTGGACAGCCCGTGGCAGCGGTTGACGTACACGCACCGGAGCTGGCGCGACGGCGACCAGTACTTCTTCTTCAACGAGAGCAACCAGGAGCAGGCGCGCACCACGACGGTGGCGGGGCACGGGCAGGCGCAGGTGTGGGACCTGACGACGGGGGAGATTCACCCGATGGCGGCGGCCACGTCGGAGGGCGATACGGTGCACTTTCCGCTGGTGCTGGGGCCTTACGAAACGAAAATGGTGGTAGTGGGGCCGCTTCCCAGCGGGGTGGCGGCGCCGGAGCCGTCGTTGGTGTCGGGCAACACGCTGGCGGAGCTGGGCGGAGAGTGGACGTTGGACCTGAACGACAAGCAACTGACGACGCCGCTGAAATCGTGGGAGGAACTGGGAACGACATCGTTTGCCGGGCCGGCGACGTATCGGAAGCAGTTCACAGCGCCGGCGGCGCCAGCGGGGAAGCGGGTGTTTCTGGAAATGGCGGATGTGCACGACTACGCGCGGGTGAAGCTGAACGGGAAAGAGTTGGAAGGCCACGCGTGGCCGCCGTATCGTTGGGA
>JBAWDI010000691.1:0-1566 GCA_049590695.1 Bryobacteraceae bacterium | reverse complement strand
ATTTAGGGGTTTCGTAGCCTGTCACCGAATTAAAAGGAGATCTCATGACTCTGCCGCATTCCTACGGACTCGTGTTGATGCTCACGATTCTGACCATGATCTGCTGGGGATCTTGGGCCAACGTTCTCAAGCTCGCCAAAGGCTGGCGCTTTGAATTGCTCTACTATGACTACTCCATTGGCGTGGCGCTGGGCGCACTCCTGGCGGGGCTGACCTTCGGCACGTGGGGGTCGGACGGTCTCCGCTTCCTGGATGACCTGGCGCACGCAGGCCACACCAATATTCTGTGCGGGTTTCTCGGTGGGGTGGTTTTCAACCTCTCCAACATCCTGGTGGTGGGCGCCATTGCCGTGGCGGGCATGGGCGTAGGCTTTCCCATCGGCGTGGGGCTGGCCCTGATAGTCGGGGTCATCTGGAATTACATCGTCAACCCGCAAGGGAATCCGTTTCTGCTGTTCAGTGGTGTCGTCCTCATTGTGGGCGCCATCGTCGCGGACGCCGTCGCCTACCGGGCACTGGCCGTCAGCCGCAGCGCCGCCGGGGACAAGGCGGATGCCGAGGCCAAACGAGCGGCCACCTGGAAAGGCATCCGGCTGGCCGTCATCGGCGGCATTCTGATGGGCACGTTCTATCCGCTGGTCGAGATCGGCAAGACCGGCCCCAACGGACTCGGCCCCTACGCCGTCGGATTCGTCTTTGCCCTGGGCGTGCTGGCCTCGGTCTTTGTGTACAACCTCTACTTCCTGCGCTTCCCCATCGACGGCCCTCGCCTAAGGTTTGGCGACTACTTGAGAGGGAATTCGTGGGTCCACTTTCTCGGTATCATCGGCGGCATGGTCTGGATCGCCGGATCGCTCGCGAACTTTGTGGCCGCCAGCGCCCCGAAGGAATTGCAGGTGGGGCCGGCCATCAGCTACGCCATCGGGCAAGGCTCCACCATGGTGGGGGCGCTGTGGGGCGTGCTGGTGTGGAAGGAATTCGCGGGCGGCGGCGCGCGCGTGACCCGGCTGCTGGTGCTCATGTTCGTGCTCTTCCTGACCGGTCTGGGGGTGGTCTCTATCGCCCCGCTGTTTGCGCGATAGGTGGAACGTGGAACCCCTACTGCTCGGCATCGATGTCGGAACCAGTTCCGTGAAAGCCGTCCTGCTGGACCTTCGCGGAAACCTATGCGCGGTCTGTCAGGCCGAATATCCGCTGCATCACATACGGCCCGCGTGGGTGGAACAGGACCCCGAAGACTGGTGGCGGGCAACCTGCCAGGCTATCGGCGAGGCGCTTGGCAAGGTGCCGCATGGGGCGGAAAGGGTCCTGGGGCTGGCCGTGAGTTCTCAAGCGCCCACCTTGCTGCCGCTGGATGGCGCCGGCCGGCCGCTGCGCCCCGCCATGATCTGGATGGACCGCCGCGCCGAAGCGGAGTCGGTCCGCTTGACCGAACTCCTGGGAGCGGATGAGATTTACCGCATCACGGGCAACCGCCCCGACGCCTTCTATCTGGCGCCGCGGCTCCTCTGGCTGAGCCGTCACGAACCCGAGGTTCTGAAGCAGACCTGGAAATTCGTCCAGGTG